>DATGWU010000176.1:0-6449 GCA_035299345.1 Rhizobium sp. | reverse complement strand
GCCTCGGCGGCGCGGGCGGAGCCGTCCTCGCACTTGACGGCGATCGAGACGCCAGTCTCCGGGATCAGTGCGCAGAAGACGCCTTCGGCGCCGGTCTTGGCGAAGATCCGGCCCGGCGCGACTTCCATCAGCTTCGTGCAGAAACGCTTCGTGCCGGCGACATAGAAGGGCTCGGCCATGCACGCCTCGATGAGCCGGCGGGAGGCGGCGGCGCGGGCGGCGCCGAGGCCCCTTCCCGTCGCCATCTTCGAAAAACCGCGGGCGAGCGAGACGAGCGGCACGGCATAGGTGGGGATCGAGCAGCCGTCGGTGCCGCAATTGTCGCGGCCGAGCGGCGCACCGGTCAGGTCCGCCATGACGGCGCGGATTTCCGCCTGCAGCGGATGGTCGTAGCCGACATAGCCCTTGGGATCGAAGCCCATGTGGCACGAGGCGCAGACAAAGCCCGAATGCTTGCCGGAACAGTTGTTGTGAAGCGCGGTGGGCCTATCCAACGTGCGGGCCTGATGGATGAGGGTCGCCTGGTCGAAAGACCAGTGGGCGCCGCATTCGAGCGTCTCGACGCTGCGCCCGGCGCTCGCAAGCATGGCGGCGGCCGTCTCGACATGGGCGTCCTCGCCGGAATGGGAGGAGCAGGCGAGCGCCAGCTCGCGATTGCCGAAGCCGTAGGCGTCGGCAGCACCGCTCTCGACCAGCGGCAGCGCCTGCATGGCCTTGCAGGCCGAACGCGGGAAGGTCGGCGCCTCGATGTCGCCTGCCGCGGTGATCACGTCGCCCTCGCCGTCGACCACGACAGCGATGCCGCGATGACGGCTTTCGACGATGTTTCCGCGGGTGACTTCGACGGTGACGGGGTTCGACATGGCAGATCTCGATCCTGTTTCGACTGCCGTCGTTGATAGAACATCCAGCCGCGTGATGCACCGGAGAGACCGACGCCACGAACAAAAAAAGGAC
Organism: Rhizobium sp.; assembly: GCA_035299345.1. Classification (GTDB taxonomy): domain Bacteria; phylum Pseudomonadota; class Alphaproteobacteria; order Rhizobiales; family Rhizobiaceae; genus Allorhizobium. Next base: position 5,492 of record DATGWU010000176.1, on the reverse strand, counting down.
CGCACGAGGCGGTCCTTCCATGAGTTTGGTCCGGAGAAGGACCCGGATCGGCGTATCGCCGCTCCGATCAAAGCTCGGATCAGGCCGAGGGCTGCCCCGTCGTGACCGACGCCTTGACCAAGCCCTTCATGCAAACCGAAATCTCACTAGACATCGGATCACCTCCCTTCGTTACGTTGACGTTGGATTGAAGATAGGAGCGGAACCGCGGCGTTACAAGCGCAAATGCTAAAAGAAGCGCTTCGCCCTTCATGAACCATGGAACGGTGCGGTGCGCGGCGGATCGGCAGGCACGTCGATATGGTCGGGCGGAAGTCCCGCCCTCGCCCGCGCCGCCATCGTCTCGTAGCCGCGTTCGAGATGGCGGGTGAAGCGCTCGCCGTCGAAGAGCGGACCGGTGAACCGCCCGGCATCGAGGCGCTGGCGAAGGCCGGTCAGGGCGTAAGGATCGCGGGCGAGCGTGACTGCGGTATCGATGAAGGCGCGGTCGTCTTCGGCGACGAGTTCCGGCAGGCCGGCGGCGAGAAGGAGGCTTGCCGACGTGCGCGCGGCGAAGGACCGCCCGCGGACGGTGACGAGCGGCAGCCCGGCCCAGAGCAGGTCGGCGGTCGTCGCGCCGCCGTTGAAGGGAAGCGTGTCGAGGCCGAGATCGGCAAGCGGCAGACGGTCGAGATGGGCCGCCCCCGGCTTGCGCTCGGCGAAGAAGACACGCGGGCGCGCAACGCCCTGCGCCTCCAGCGCGGCGAGCAGGTTGTGTCTTGCAAGCGACAGCGGGCAGAGCACCCAGAGAACCGAATCCGGCACCGCCCGCAGCACCTCGGTCCAGAGGGAGAGCGTGCGCGGAGTGATCTTGTAGGGAGCGTTGAAGGCGCCAAAGACGAAGGCATCCTCGGGCAGGCCGGCATCCTCGCGCTCCATGAAGGCCGGCAACGGCCGTGCCCGCCAGTCGTTCGCCTGGTAGGTTTCCGGCAGGCGGCAGAGCTTCTCACCGTAGAAGGGCTTGCTCGTGTCCGGCGTCACCACGGGATCAGTGATCGCATAGTCGAGGTCGACGCCGGTGACGCTGCCCGGATAGCCGAGATAGGTCGCCTTTACCGGGGCACGGCAGAGATTGACGATGCCGAGGCGGGCACCCATCGTGTGCCCCTTCAGGTCGACGAGGATGTCGATCCGCTCGGCATCGATGCGCTCGGCAGCCACGGCGTCGCTGAGCTCGCCGACCGGGATCACCGCCCGCCGCAGATGCTCCGGCCACTCCTCCTGCTTCACGGCCACATGGGGCTCGGTATAGGAGAAGAGGCGAAGATCGAAACGCTCCGGATCGTGCGAAGCCATCGTCCGCAGGAAGAGCGTCATCATCGGATGACAGTAGAAATCGTTGGAGAGATAGCCAATGCGGATCTTTTCACCGGGTGGGGAAAAGGGCCGACGCCGGCCGTGTCCGGCGGAGGGGCGCGTCACGGCATAGCCCGCCGTTTCCAGCGAGGGACGCGCATTGAGCGCCTCGTCCTCGCTCCAGATCAGCCGGGTGAGCGCCCGCTCGCGGGCAAGCAGGCCGGCCGAGAACGGGGCGTCGGGCTCCTTCATCAGCGCCTCGTGCCGGGCCATGGTGGCGAAATCGAGCACCTCGCGGGCGACGGCGAAACGGGAGGTGTTGAGGAACCAGTTCCACGGGCTCGCCTTCAGGCCCTCGTCGAGCTCGCGGCAGAGTTCCTCAAAGCGGCCGGTCAGCCGGTGATGGTTGACGACGAGGGCGAGATGCCGGTCGATCCGGCGGTCGAGACGGTCGAGCAGCGGCTCCATCTCCTGCAGCCGGCCGCGGCTGAAGAAGGCGCTCGCCACCGCGAAGGCGAGTTCGCGGTCCTCCGGATTGAGGCCGGCCGCGCGTGTACCGACCGGAAGGATGCGGTCCGTCGCGCCTTCCGCGGCATAGAGCGTGACCGCGCGTTTGAGGCATTGCGCGGCGGCTGGCGTATCCGACGCATCCGCCGCCCGCACGAAGGCGTCGGCCGCCTCGATGCGCTCGCCCATCTTCAGGCGGATGTCGCCGATCAGGCGAAGCAGCGACCCGTCCTCACCGCCCGATGTGGCGAGCGCCTCACCGGCTTTCGCCAAGGCCGAGCGGAACCGCCCCGCCTCGAACTCGCGAACTGCCTGTGAGAATGCCTCCGTCATGCGTCACCGCTCCCTGTGCCATGGCTCCCGGTGTCATGCCCGACACTCCCCCGCCTGCGGGAAGGCGTCAAGCACTCGTCTGCAACGGCATCGTTGCAGTTCTCTGCGAAACCGGTGGGATGACAGGCCTTCCGCGGGGCGTCGACACCTCCGGTTGCGGCCCGGGTATCAGGGAAGCTTCAGGATGATCTTGCCGATGTGCCGGCTCGATTCCATCAGCCGGTGCGCCTCGGCGACATCGGCGAAAGGCAGGACGCTGTGGATCACCGGAGCGACGGTGCCGGCCTCGATCAGCGGCCAGACTTCGGCGACGAGTTCGTCGCGGATGCCGCGCTTCTCCTCGGCCGTGCGCGGGCGCATCGTCGAGCCGGTGATCGTCAGGCGCTTCACCATGATCGGGGTGAGATCGAGCTTTTCGACCGTGGAACCGCCGAGGAAGGCGATGATCGACAGGCACCCGTCTTTGGCGAGGGCGGCGAGGTTCTTCTCGAAATAACGCCCCCCGATCATGTCGAGGATCGTGTCCACGCCGCGCTTGCCGGTCTCGGCGCGGATCACCTCGACGAAATCCTCCTCGCGGTAATTGATGGCGCGCCTGGCGCCGAGCCGCACACAGGCCTCGCACTTCTCCGCCGAGCCGGCGGTCGCAAAGACCTCGGCGCCGAAAGCCCTGGCGAGCTGGATCGCCGTCGTGCCGATGCCGCTGGTGCCGCCGTGGATGAGAACGCTCTCGCCTTCGGTGAGGCCGGCCATCTGAAAGAGGTTCGCCCAGACGGTGAAGAAGGTTTCAGGCAGTGCCGCGGCCTGCACCGCGTCGAAGCCCTTCGGCCAGGGCAGCGCCTGCCCTGCCGGCACGGCGCAATATTCGGCATAGCCGCCACCATTGGCGAGCGCGCAGACCTTGTCGCCGATCTCGAATTCCTCGACGCCGTGGCCGAGCGCCACCACCTCGCCGGCGACCTCCAGCCCGAGCACCGGGCTTGCGCCCTTCGGCGGCGGATAGATGCCCTGCCGCTGGGCGACGTCAGGCCGGTTGACGCCGGCCGCCTCGACACGGACCAGGATGTCGCCCGGAGCGAGGCTCGGCAGCGCCGAGGAACCCAGCACCATCACTTCCGGCGGGCCGTAGGAGGGCAGATCGACAAAACACATCGATGCGGGCAGCGTCATGGCGGCAACTCCTCTTTGCACTCACTGGAAACGGCATAGAGCAGCACGCCTGTGGTGAAAAGGAGGCTCATTGCCGCGGGAGGGGCATAGCGCACCCGACGGACGGGCCGATCAGGCGCCGATTCCGCCGAAAACCTCGATCGCGAGGCCGCTCTCGCTTTCCTTGGCGCGCTTCTTGATGCCGGCGATCTCGGCGCTGACGCGCTGGATGTCCTCGATGACGAGGTCGGCCGGCAGTTCGAGCACGCCGATCGAGCAGCGCATCAGCGGGAAGTCGCGCTCCCTGCCCTGCCGGTCGTGGCCGCGGATGACGCCCATCGCGCGGTCCTCCGCCGAATAGAGTTCGGCGGCATCGACGTGGAAATCGGAAAGCAGCCGGTCGAGGATTTCGGTCAGCTCCTCGCGCGTCCAGTCGCGGACGCCGATGAAGAAATCGTCACCGCCGACATGGCCGAGGAAATCGCCCTCGGAGAAGAAGTAGCGGCGCAGCAATGCGGCAAACAGCGTGATCGCGTGGTCGCCGAGGTGGAAACCGTAGTGATCGTTGAAGGGCTTGAAGTTGTCGAAGTCGCAGTAGCAGAGATGGCGGACGTCGTCGCCGTCGCGGGCGGCATCCTGCATGAAGTCGCGGATCGCACGGTTGCCGGGAAGCCCGGTCAACGGGTTCTGGTCCTGGGCGATCTGCAGCTGCTTCTCGTTGATGACGCGGATCAGCGAGGCGGCCGACACGACGCCGGCATAGCGCATGTTCTCGGTGAGGATGACGCAGTCCGAACCTTCCATGTTGGCGAAGATCGACATCAGCCGCTCGGCGTCGGCGTCGAGACCGACCACGGGTGCGCGCTCGACGAAATTGGCGACGGAACGCTCATAGACCTTGTTCTTCAGGAGGTCGCGGCCGAAGGGCCGGTAGATGAACTCCTTGAGCGGTGCCTCGCAGATGATGCCACGCGGCTCGTTGTTGGCATTCAGCACCGGAAAGAAGGACTGCTGCGGATTGCGCCGGAAGAGATCGAAGACGCTGTCGATGCCCTCATGCTCGTAGACGGTCGGCAGAAGCTCGATCTGCCGGCGGATCAGGATCTCGTCGAGCGACTGGCTGCTGCGGCGGGCCTTGCCGACGTCCTGCAGGTGATGGAAGGAGGGCTTGAGTTCGGCAAGCAGGGTGGACGGCCGGGCGATGTACCAGCCCTGGACGAGGTCGACGCCGAATTCGCGGCAGGCGAGGAACTCGCCCTCCGTCTCGATGCCTTCGGCGATCACCCGGACGCCGAGCACGTGGGAAAAGCTGACGATGTTGCGGACGAGGTGGCGCTTGCGCGGGTTCTCGTCGAGCCCGGCGATGAAATGCCGGTCGATCTTCACGTAGTCGATCGGGAAGTCGCAGAGGAGCTTCATCTCGCCGTGGCCGACGCCGAAATCGTCGATGGCGAGCTTGAAGCCCGAGCGACGCATGCGCGCGACGAGCTCGGCGAATTGCGGGACGCTGGTGTTGTCGAAGCGTTCGGAAAGCTCGAAGCAGACGGAGGACGGCGGAATGTTGGCCTTGCGCAGGTGTTCGAGCAGCGTGTCGAGCAGCTGGTCGCCGTGCGGGATCAGCCGGACGTCGAGATTGAGGAAGAGCGTGTGGCCGGCGAAGTTCGGCACCGCCGAGAACTTTGCCAGCGCCCGGCTCGCGACCATCTGCTCGAAGGCGAGGAGATCGCCCGCACTTTCCGCCTGGTCGAGCATTTCAAGCGGCGAGTTGAAGCCGAGGCGCTCGTGGCCGCGCATCAGGCTCTCATAGCCGAAGACCTCCCCGGTGCCGATCTCGACGATCGGCTGCAGCGCATTCTCGACCACCAGCTTGGCAAGCGTCAGCAACTGGTCCCTGGCGAAACGGCGCACATTCCCCGCTTCCGCGGCAGCGCTGGCGTTCATGTGAGATTTCTCCGAGCAAAGCCTTGTTCTTTTGGCCGGAAGGCTCGGGGAAATTCGTCAAGAAACCCTTTCCCGAAGATGACAATTGGATGAAACTTTAGTGGCGGTCAGGCGCGGATCGCGAGCGCCAGCGCAATCATCGACCAGCCCTGCATCAGAAGATCGATGGCGAGGAAGAGGCCGAGCACCCAGAGGCTGTTCACCGGCCAGCCCATGGCGATGACGAA
>DATGWU010000175.1:0-3813 GCA_035299345.1 Rhizobium sp. | reverse complement strand
GCAGGACCGCACAAGATGGATGGCGCGGTCCTGCGATCGCGACAAACGCGCCGCCGGCTTCTTTGTTCCAGCTGGAACCGATTTTTTAGTCTGCTCGGGAAGCCGCAAAAGGCAAACCCCGCTTCCCGGGGGAGGGAAGCGGGGAACGATGCCGTTTTTTGCCGCCGCGCCTCAGGGGGGTGCGCACGTCGGCACCGCCAAACGCATCGGGCACGGGAATGTTCCTCGAGAGGAGCGGATCGGGCACGAAAGACGAGGGACCGAATCTGGCCCGCGCGGGCTTGGGGCGAAATGACGATGTGGGATTAAGTTCTTGCGTCTTGTAGGTCCTCAACCTCTTAGACGGAAATCACCTCGTAGTGGAAAATGTCACGCGGGGTGTTGCAACACCTTGCGACGAACGGTCGTTCGTAGCAGAGTATCCGGGGAAGAGACGGTTGCCGCCATCTCTTCCCCTTTGCGGGCATAGCTCCAGCCGTCAAGGACGACCTTCACGTGTTTTCCAGACACAGTCGTTCCTGGGCGGCGAGAGCTATTATGTCTTAAATGCTCGCGAAGTGCGCGCCGCACGCGAAGCAATCCACAGCGAATAATGTTCCGCTTTTGTTCGCATTGGTGACCACACCCCTGTCAATCGTTTTGTTTTGGTTCTTGGTTGTCCGATTGCACGCCGCCGTTAGGTTTTCGGCTGTCGAGAGTCACCAGTGAGTCCCTGAAAGCAAAAACGCCTCCTTTCGGAAGCGTCCCAAGACAAATTGTACAGCTTAAACTAAAGAATGGAGGCCTCGCCCGGAATCGAACCGGGGTGCAAGGATTTGCAGTCCTCTGCGTAACCACTCCGCCACGAGGCCGTCCGATGCTTTAAAAGCGAGTGGTGACGGGCGTTTAGAACGGATCAAAGACGAGCGCAAGGGGGAACCACTGCGCGGACATGTTTTTTTGTCGGGTACCCTTGTTGCCGGGGGAGAGCGGAGGGGAAGTCAACGCCCTGCGCGGTTGACCTGCGGATAGCGCTTGCGCCACCAGATCGCGGCCTTGCGCCTGCGCCGGCGAACGGCGGGCAGTTCATGCGAGAGGATCAGCAAGCCCAGCGGAATCATCCAGAAGCCGAGGACCGGGAGGAAGCCGAGGATGCCACCGGCGACGAGACCGGAGCCTACGGCGACGCGCCCGTTGCGCGAGCGGGGAAAAGGCAGCTCCCACCGCCCGAGGATCAGGCGTCCTTTCTCCCTGTCGATGCGATATTTCTTTTCGGCCATTTGCTACCTATATCACTGAAAGGTGCCAAAACCTTGTCCTGCCTGGGGAAAAGATGGGTACTGAGGCGAATTGAACAAGGGGACGGCATTTTTTTGAAAAAACCGCTTGGCAAATCGAGCAAGCATTTGTATTAGCCCCCTCACGCCGCGGCGAGCGGTGATCCCTGGTAGCTCAGCGGTAGAGCATTCGACTGTTAATCGACAGGTCGCCGGTTCGAATCCGGCCCGGGGAGCCAGTTTCTCAGCAGAATTGCTGAATGCAAGGCCGGTTCGGTATCCGAACCGGCCTTTGTTTTTACCACCACATGCCGGCTCTCTCCTCCGCTTTGTCTGGGGTTTCGGGGTCAGTTCGTCGCGATTTCCCCTGATCCCGAAGGGGAAGCCTTGAAAGCGGGCCTTCCTGCAATTAAGACACGCCGAGAGACAGACACCCGGCCGCAAGTGGGACGACAATCATGATGGACTTCGAAGCTGCACGCACCAAGATGGTGGACAACCAGATACGCACGACCGACGTGACGTCGCATTCCGTGCTTTCGGCGTTCCTGACGGTACCGCGCGAGGCATTCGTGTCGGCTGACCTGAAGCCGCTCGCCTATATCGACGAGGATCTGCAGGTCGCGCCCGCCAAGGACGGCAACCCGCCCCGTTACATCATGGAGCCGTCGCCGCTCGCCAAGCTCGTCCAGCTCGCCGCGATCACCAAGGACGATGTCGTCCTGGAGATTGGTTGCGGCGCAGGCTACGCAGCGGCAATTCTCTCGCAGGTGGCCGGCTCCGTGGTCGCCGTCGAGTGCGACGGGACGCTCGCGACGAACGCGACTGCAACGCTTTCCGAACTCGGCTACGACAACGTGGCCGTGGTGACCGGCGAACTCGAAAAGGGTTATGCTGGCGAGGGCCCCTATGACGTCATCTTCATCAACGGCGCCGTCGAGGAGGTACCCGAGGCGCTGTTGTCCCAGCTTCACGAAGGCGGCCGGCTGGTCGCCGTCGTCGGCTACGGCAACGCCGCCCGCGCGCGGCTCTACGTCCGCGCCCACGGCGTGTCCTCCTTCAGCGAGCATTTCAACACGTCGGTGAAGCCGCTGCCGGGTTTCCGCAAGGCCGCAGAATTCGTCTTCTGAACCGGACCTGCGACATATTGGCCGGGGATGGCGCAGCCGTCCCGAATTGCCTTTTGTCGAACCGATGCGGCATGTTGTTTTTTGGCAACGTCGCGTCGGTTTTCTTTTTGCGGCGAAGCGGTCCGGGTTGCGGCTTTGCGAGCGTCGGGTCATCTAGGTGAGGGAGCTTCCGCGACGGCTCGGAATCAAAGCCATGGTTTTGGTCGAAGACGGCGTCGGATCGGCGGAAAAATTGGAGTTGATGTCCCGTGTCGTTCATTCGAAAGACCGTATGTGCTACCACTCTGGCGTCCGTCCTGGCACTGATGCCGGGAATGGCCGCTGCCGAGACGATCTTCGGCGCCATGGCAAAGGCCTATGAGAACAACCCGGATCTCAATGCCGTGCGGGCACGCCTGAGGGCGACCGACGAAAACGTCACCATCGCCAAGGCAGGCATGCGGCCCCAGGTCGCGGCAACGGCCTCGGCGACGCAACTGTCGGTCAGTCATATGAGCGGCATGCCGTCGGGCTTCACCAATGACTACAATCAGACGGATGTCGGCCTCTCGATCACGCAGATGATTTTCGACGGATTTCAGACGTTGAACAATGTCCGCGCAGCGGAATCGGGCGTCTTTGCCAGCCGCGAAAACCTGAAGGCCAACGAGATATCCATCCTGCTCGCCGCCGCACAGGCCTATGCGGACGTGGCCCGCGATCAGCAGATCGTGGTCATCCGCAAGCAGAATCTCGCCTTCCTGCAGGAGCAGCTGAACGCTGCCAACGCGCGTCTCGAAGTGGGTGAGGGTACGCGCACCGACGTCAGCCAGGCAGAAGCGCAGCTTGCCGGTGCGCAGGCGCTTCTCGCGGCGGCGATCGCCCAGTTGAAGCAGAGCGAGGCGACCTATGTGCAGGTCGTCGGCGAAGGCCCGTCCGGCATCAAACAGCCCAATCCGGCGAGCAAGGCGCTGCCGTCGAGCCTCGATGCTGCGGCCGCCTCGGCAATCCGCGAGCATCCGTCGGTTCTCGCTGCCCTGCATGCGGTGGACGCCGCCGGTTATCAGGTGAAGTCGGCAGAAGGCATGTTGCTTCCCGGTGTCGTCATCGAGGGCAATGTCGGCCGCCATACCACGTCGAATACGAGCGCCAGCGATACGGATTATTCGAGCGCGTCGATCACCGCGCAGCTCAAGGTGCCGCTCTACCAGGGCGGTGCGGAATTCGGCCGCATCCGCCAGGCGAAGGAGACGCTGGGCGAGCAGCGCATCATGGTCGACTCGGCACGCGCGGCGGTCCTCCAGCAGGTGACTTCGGCCTATGCGCAGATGCAGGCCGCGACCGCGGCGATCTCGGCCGCACGCAAGCAGTTGAGCGCCGCCAATCTCGCTCTCCAGGGCGTCATCGAGGAGCGCAATGTCGGGCAAAAGACGACGCTCGACGTCCTG
>DATGWU010000174.1:0-3659 GCA_035299345.1 Rhizobium sp. | reverse complement strand
CGCTCGGCGGACGGCACGCGCGTGACGACGGCTCCCGCCGCCACAGCCATCATCAGTGCCGGTATCTGGGAAATGAGGCCGTCGCCGACTGTCAGAAGCGAATAGGTGTGCGCTGCCTCGCCGACCGTCAGGCCGCGCTGGAACGACCCGATCGTCAGCCCGCCGATGAGATTGATCGCGATGATGAGCAATCCCGCCACGGCATCGCCCTTGACGAATTTCATCGCGCCGTCCATCGCGCCGTAGAACTGGCTCTCCCGCTCGAGGGCGTCGCGTTTCCGGCGCGCCTCCTGCGGGTCGATGTCGCCGCTGCGCGCCTCGTTGTCGATGCTCATCTGCTTGCCCGGCATCGCATCGAGCGCGAAGCGCGCGCCAACCTCGGCGACGCGCTCGGCGCCCTTGGTGATGACGACGAACTGGGCAATGGTGATGATCAGGAAGACGATGAGCCCGACAAGGACATCACCACCGACGACGAAAGATCCGAAGGCCGCGACGATCTGCCCGGCATCCGCCTGGGTCAGGATCAGCCGCGTCGTGGTGATCGCGAGCGCCAGCCGGAACAGTGTCCCAAGCAGGATGATCGAAGGCAGCGAGGAAAATTGCGCCGGGCTTGAAATATAGAGTGCGCCGACGAGAATGAGCAGGCTGTAGAAGAAGTTGAAGCCGATCAGCAGGTCGACGAGCATCGTCGGCATCGGAACGATCATCATGGTGATCGCCAGCATCACCACGGCGGCGACGACGATGTCGGACCGTCTTGATGCCGCCCGGGCGAACTGGTTGACTGCCGCGATCGCGTTCATTCTGCCGCCCTCGCCTGAAGAAAGGCCTCGAAGGCGTCACGGGCCCGTTCCTTCTCGCCGCGCTCCCATCGCGCATGGCTCTTCAGCCGCAGAATGGCGGGGTCGATGTCATCGGAGATGTCTTCTATCCGCTCGATGGCTGCGAGCGCGCGCGGGACGGCGCCGGTCGCGACGAACGCCTCGGCCAGCGAATGCAGTACGGCGATGTCGTTCGGTGCCATTCTCGCGGCCAGCAGAAGGAAGACCAGCCCACGCTTGTGGTGCCCGGCCCGACAGTAGAGCGAACCGAGCGCATGGAGGAATTCGAGGCTGTCCGCGCGTCGCTGCGTCAACTGCGTTGTGCCTGCATGAGCCGGTGCTGGAGATCGCGTCTGCTTTCGATCTCGTCGGTCAGCATCGATACGGTGAGTTTGGCGATGTCCTCCTCGAGGTCCAGTCCGGGCACAACCTCCCGGACGATGTAGGCCAATAGCTCCTGGGAACGCGACAGGTCGAACAGCGTCGCGCTCGAAAGCCTCGCCCGCTCGCTCGCCTCTGTCCCGACTTTGCCGGACGATGTCTTCCGGCGCGCCTGACGGATCGACTGCAGGAGCTTCGCATCGAACTCCTGCGATTGGGCACGGCCGACGGCTTCCGGCCGCAACGACACCGCCTGTGCCTGGCCGCGGCTGCGATTGTCGTGTCGGCGGACGTCGATGCTCATCTTGCTGTCCTCTCCTCGCGCCGCTAGAAGCGCAGGACGAATTCTTCACCCTGTCGCGCGGCCGTCAGGCTGCCGTCCCGGATGTCCTTGATGTACCAGCCGTCTTCGAGTGCCGCGCCCTTGTACAGGCGCGCGCCGTCGGCGCCGATTGCATACGGCGCCTCCCCGAACCAGATCGCCTGCAGGTGGAATTTCGGGGCGCTCCGCGGCGCCGCCTCCCCGACGAGGCTGTTCAGGACGAAGCTGGTGCCGTAGGAGCGATCGAACCACGCCTGCACCTCGCCCCAGTTCTTGCGGGCGCCGTCGTCGACGGCGCCGGAAACGGAAAGCCGCGTTCCGTCGGCCTCGATCTTCAGGTCCGGCAGCCCGGCCTCGCGCAGTTTTGCCGCAAGCGCCGCCGAAACCTCCTGGGACGAGGCAGCCGGGGACGCGATCGTTCCCGTCGTCACCGCATTGTCGTTCAGCCCCGCCATCGAAGGCCCGTGGTCGAGCTGCGCAACCCCCGCCTGCACGGCGGCTATGGTCAGAAGCGAAAAGACTGCGACGCCCCCGAGCATCCACCCGTGCGAGGATCTTTGCGTTCGTCCGGCCGGCTCCCGCACAGCCCGCGAGAGGTTGAGGCGCGCGCTGCCGAGTGTTACGGTCACGGGGACCGGCACCTGAAGACCGTGCCCGACGGGAACGGCGGTGTCGTCCACCATAAGATCGGCTCCGATCGCCTCGATCATCACCTCGGTTCCGGCGAAGTGCAGGCGCATATGATGTGCCGACACGTCGCGGTCGCTGAGCGTCAGATCGCAATCTGTTGCGGAGCCGACCAGATACGCGCCCCTTTCCAGGGGCAGAGAGACGCCGCTGTGCACGCCCTTCAGGACATCGAGCGTCAGGGATGCGGCTGAATTCCTGAGGACCAGATTGGATGCCATGGAACTATCACCTCGCTCGCCGGATAGCCGAAACACCGACGCTGCGCTGAGCGCGCCGCCGGTCTAGCTCGTATCTTTGCAACGGGGATGAGGGGCGGCCGGGGCCACCCCTCGGGCTTCGTCAGCCGTTCGGACGCTGCTTTGCCGCGTCGAGGGCGACCTTCTTCTCGGTCGTGATCTTGGTAATTTCTGCGGACTTCGCGATAGCCTTGTCGAAGGCATCCGTCATGGTCTTGATCGAATTGTCCGAGGTTTGCGTACCGCCTACACCGGAAACAGCCATTCTCTTCTCCTTGACAAGTTGAGGCCGGTTTCGGGCAAAAGCCCGGGGCCGGATTGCAGTCCCTATCTAAACGTACACCCATTCCAGGGTGTATTAATGGTTAAGGTCGAACCTGTCGAATGACAATTTGCATGCTCATCACATAATGTTGCACAATGTAATTATGCGTGAGATAAACCGATTTAAATTGCGTTCAGTTAAGGGCATGAAGCTATCTTCGAGCACGGGAACCACCTTGTATTGAAAGCGTTTTCCGTCTCTGCCCGCCCAGCGTGTAACGGTCCCCTGCATTTTTACTGAACCTCGAGTTGCACCTCTCGATCCAGTGTTATAGCTTTGGCCGGCTTGATGCGAACAATCGGAGCGCTTGACATGAAGGACGTCATGCTCAGCGGGAGGTTCTGCATGTTTGCCATCACTCTGTTTGCGGCGACGTGTCCGGCTCATGCCGGAAATCCAGGCTGGTACGACAGCCGGTACAGCTATGTCCTGATCGATCAGGACGTTCGCGACGCACTGCAGGAGTTCGGCCGCAACCTCTCCGTTCCGGTGCTTCTGTCCGACAAAATTCGCGGTCAGGTGCGCGGCGAGATCCGTGACGACACGGCGGGCGGCTTTCTCGACAAGCTGACGCGAGCAAACGGTCTCATCTGGTATTTCGACGGCTCGGTCCTGCACATCAATACGAGCGACGAAGTGTCGACACAGATCATCAACATCGGCAGGGCGAACGGAGAAACGGTGATCGCCGAGATCCACCGGCTCGACCTGATGGATGACCGCTTTTCGGTGCGCGCCACCGCCAACGCACCGGTGCTTCGGGTATCGGGCCCTCCCCCGTTCATTGCGATGGTCAAGCAGGTCGCGGCGTCTGTCCAGCCGTCCCCGACCGCCCAGATGGACGACCCGCGCGTGCGCATATTTCGCGGCGGCCAGCGCGA
>DATGWU010000173.1:0-5720 GCA_035299345.1 Rhizobium sp. | reverse complement strand
CCGTGGGCTCCGCGACGCCGAAGATGTGTCCGGTGAGAACCTGCGCGCGCTGGGCGGCCAGCTGCTTCACGTACTGCGCGATCGCTACGATTTCGCCGGTGATCTGGTTCAGGTCTTCCGAACGAACGGGAGATCCGATGCCGGTGTAGGCGAAGGTTATTTCCCGGTTTGCGTCCGAGGAGTGGAACTGGGCGGTTCCGCTGGCGCGTTGGAAGGAAAAGGTTCCCGGCGTGACGGGCACGCCCTCGGCAACCGGCGTACGCGCGCCCGCGGGATCCACACAGACCGCGCTCGGTGTCGTCCCTTCCTTGATCGCCTGATTGAGGTTGATCACGAAAGGCGCGGACGCCGGCACGCGATGGCTCTCGTCAGACACGGCGATGCCGGCTGGTGTCTTGGGCACCTTAGAGGCGAAGGACGGAACGGAGCCGGGAAACTGGGGCATGGTTGCGATCAGCCGATCTCAAGGATCGTGCGGTCTTTGCGCATCAGGCAGAGAGTGCCGGCGCCAACGTTGCCGATGCGGCGGATGAAGAGCATGTCATCGGGAAGCGCCTCGATGATGTCCTCGTTCGTTGCGATCGCCACGTTGCCCAGCTGGTTCGGGGGAAGCGCGCCGAGCAGCGTCACGACGTCTGCGGGGAGCGCCTGCGCGATCGGGTACATGCGGATCGAGCAGAGCTCGCGGAGGTCCACGAGGTCCGTGATGAGGATGGACGTGGCGGCCGCACGGATTTTGACGAGCGAGATTGGAATCTTGCCCGCTTCGACGGCCGTGTAGGCGTTCAGGCGGTTGATCTCCGGAGCCGCGGCGCCGGGCTCGCCCTTCTCGATGTACAGGTCGAAATCGTCGAGATAGCTGAGGACGTCGGAGCGCGTCTCGACGTTGCCCGACTGATCGACGAACTCGCGGTTGAGAGAGCCGGTTGCAACACGTTTCGGGATGGCGCAGAGGATGTCGTAGCGGTCGAGCGTCGCGTGGGCGGGATCGAACGTGACCTGCCGGGTGCCGTCCGTGAAGACGAGGTACCAGTTGCCGTCATGCTCGACACCGTCATTGAGGGCGGCGGAGCCGGGGCGAATCTTGAGCGACATCGACTGGGGTGCAGTCGGAACGGCTGCCATGTCACCGGGGCGGAAGCAGGCGCGCTTTGTGCCGATCCACGTCGGGTCACCGAAGAGCATCACCATCATCATCTGGATGCTCGAGTTCCTGGCGATGCGGATGGCTTCGAGGACCTCGTCGCGCTTGAGCCTGGAGTTGCGGCTGAGGTTGTAGGATTTGCCCTTCGACGGCACGTTACTCTGCCCTTTCGATCCAGATTTCCACCTTCACGCCTGCGGCCTTCGTTTCCTCGGCTGCCTCGCGGATCGCCTTGTAGCAGGCGAGGTCCGGATTCACGTCGCCGAAGAAGGAAACATCGAAGTACGCATCACGATCCCAGAACGTGAATGGCCCCCACTCCTGCGGAACGACCAGGACAACAGCGACAAGCCACGCACTTGCATCAAGAATCGGGATCGGGCCGAAGAGGGAGCCGTCGCTCCAGGCGCTCTGGTCGAAGAAGGAAACGTCGAAGAATGCGCGGTCGATCGGGGTGTCGTCGCCGAGCGGGCGCGGGATGAGGTTGCCGGCGAGACGCTTCCCGCCGTCGAAGAAATCCGCCTCGTCGAAAGCCTCTTCAAGGCGCAGGGTGAAGACCTGCGATTCGCCGATGCAGAGGACCTCGTCGACTGCTGCCTTGATGGCCGACTCCGTGACGCGATCGGGAATGGTGCGCAGGCGGCGGCGAAGGGCCTCGTCGTTCTCCTGCGTCTTTCGCTGCGTGCCGCGGTCCGCCGCGTGAAGGTCGAGCCATTCACCTTCGGCAAAGCCGAGGTAAGCCTGGCGGACGAGCCACGCGTGCCAGACATAGAAGTCGGCGAACAGGGCGCAGAGGGAACCGAAGATCGGATCCTTGGCTACCGTCTCGTTGCTCTCGACCGTGGGCTCTTCGTACAGCTGGCCGCCGTCAAAGAGGGCTCCTTCATTGTAGAGCGGCGACGCGGCGGGAATTCGCGTCCTGGTGAGGCCGTAGAAGGCCCAGCCGGGCATGCGTCGGCGAAGGTCGAGGTAAAGCTCGTCGGAGGTCTTTGCCCGTTCCATGGCGCGCTCAGGTCACCGTGAGGTTTTCGGCGGAGAGGCGGAACACCTGGCTCGCCGTTGGGATCAGGTCGGCGGCGGGCGCTTCCACCTGGACGTCGAGGAGGGCGCTGTCGGCGGCAAGAGCCACGGCTGCGATGCGCGAGCGGCGGAGAGGATCTCCGATGCGAAGGCTGTTCACGTAGGTCGAGATCGCGGCGAGCGCGCGGCTGACGGCGCCGGGGGACGTGCCCGCGCGCTGGAGGAAGCGGACACGCACCACGGCCGGAACGACCTCGGCGCCGCGGACGTTGACGACGACGCCGGCGGCGCGGGCGTCGCGGTCGACGGCGGTGCGCACCTGGCGGCCGAGGACGGAGTTGAAAGCGTCGCTGCCATCCGTGACGAACAGGTCTACATAGCCGCCCATATGCGGGCGGATGTTCTGCTCGTCGACGGTCGCCTCGCGGATTGTCGGGACGCTGCGCGCGACGAAGCGGATGGCGCCGATCGTGCCGCGGCGCAGCGAGCGCCACCAGTCGCCGATGCGCCTGCGGAAGGCTTCATCGGTCTCGCGCTCATTGCCGCCGGCGAGGGGTTCCTGATTGAAGAGCACGAGGCCAAGGAACGGAATGGCGAGGTCAGAATTCCGGAAAGCGAAGCGGGTGTTCCTGACGCGGTTCGATGCCTTCCCGAGCGTTGAGGCCTGGACGGGAATGCGTGTCGTGAAATCCGTCACGCTGGTCGTTTCAAGAACGGAGTACTCGGCGCCGGTCGCATCGATCAGGAGCGTGCCTGCTTCGACGCTTCCGGGGGTGTCGATCGAGGACCGGTAGAGGACGATTTCCCCCACGGCGGCCGTGGCCGGGTGGCGGACCAGGCTAAGGTGATCCTCGGCAAGGAGATCGAGATCAGCACCCTGCGCGGTCTGAAAGAAGGTCTTTGCGAACTCCCGCAGCGAGAAGCGCTGCGCGTCGCGCTTGAGGAGCGCGCCGACGCCGGCGACGGTGTTGACGAGCGTTCCCGTGCGGCGCGCGTCGAGACTCGGATTTCTTGCCAGCATGTCGTCGATCGCGAGGTCGACATCTTCCTGCGCGGTGCGGAGCAGATCTGCCATGATGAGTCCTATCGCCGGATCGGCGTCGTTTCCTCGGCCGTTCCAAAGTCTGTTTCGACCTGCCAGTAGACGGTGACTTCGCCGCCGATCGAGGAGACGCGGACGTCGAGGACGCGGCGGACGCCCTGCAGGCGGGAGAGCCCCGCGCGCACCCGGGTTTCGAGCTCGGCCAGGAAGGCAGCGGTCACCGGCGCCGAGGCAAAGCTCTTGATGCCGGCGCCGAACGTCGGGTCCCAGGGGATGCAGGCAGTGAGCCCCTCGCCTTCCGGTTCCGCGTACGAGGACCTGCGGGCGTCGGCGCTCTGGTGCGCGCGGCGCTTCTCGACTTCTTCGTCGTCGAGCCCAGAGACGTCCGGAGCAGGTTCGGTGAGCAGCCAGCGGACAATCAGGTCGCGGATGGAGGCGAGTCCCTCGATCTCGCCGAGGTCTCCATCGGCGCGAAAGCGCCAGGTGAACGCAGGAAAGGCGATGTCGCGAAGGGCCGGCTGCATCAGAACGTCACTCCCGAGGTGCCTTCCATGAAGACGGCGCGCTTGTGGAAGACCACATCCTCGCCGTCGTAGACGACGACCGGGTCGCCGGAATCCAGAAGGGCGAAGGTGCCGAGGCAGGAGATCGCGACGGGGCCAATGACTTCGATGGTCCAGCCGACGCCGATCACCGTGTTCCGGCCGAGGATTACTCCGTCGATATGCTGGCCGTTCACGGTATCGGTGCGCATGCCGTTCGTGGTCTGATCGGCGCCGCCGCTGATGGTTTGTTCCATGCCGCCGGCGATGGTCTCTGTGCGGCCGCCCTCGACGGTGCGCGTCTCGCCGCCGGCGACCTTGTCCACGCGGCCTTCAGTGACCTCGGTTTCCTGACGGCCGATGACCTTCAGCAGATCCGCGACCGTGATTTCCGAGGAGCGCCCCTGCAGGACCTTGTGATCCTCGGTTCCGTCGATCTGCGTCGCCTCGTTCTTTTCGATGCGGATGCGGACATTGCCGCGGATCCGCACCTGAACGTCCTCGTCGTCGCGCCCCTCGAAGAGGATGAGATTTTCGGCGGTGCCTTCCGGGACCGTGCTGACGCCGTTGTAGGCGCCCCAGTACGCATAGCCGGTGCTCAGGTTGCCGCCGGGGAAGAAAGCAACGACCTCGTCGCCGGCTTTCGGGAGGATCGTCAGGCCGCGTGCCTTTCCGACGTAGGGCATGAGGAGACGCACGTCGGCGAAGAACTCGTCAGGCATCGCCTGCACCCGCAGAAGGATGCCTTCGCCGGCAGGGAGAAGAACCACGCCGCCCGGCTGCACGACAGCCGTCGTGACCTGCGGGTAGCTGCGCCCGTCCCCTGTCTGTTCGCGGATTTCGATCATGGGGAGAACACTTCCGCGCCGCCGCGCGGAAACGGCAGCACGCCAGCGACAACGCCCCCGTCAGAAGGGCGAAAGGTAGCTGCTCGCGAGGATCCGCAGCGAGTAGCCGTCGCGGGCGTCGAAGGTGTGCTCCGCCTGAACGACCTGATAGAGCGGCGTCAGGTTCTCATAGCCGAGCGCGATCGAGGTCGCCACATCGCTCGCATAGCCGCGGTCGAGGAGGTAGCGGCGCCGATCGGAGAAGCCGCGGCCGTGAAGGAACTGGCGCTCGTTCTCGTCCAGGTAGACCTGAATGGGGGAGCCCGAAATCAGGCGCAGCAGGTCCTCGTTGCCAAGGCCGGTCATGCTGCGGGTTTCGAGCTCGATGGCGACGTCCTGAAAGCGCATCCTCCGCCAGATGTACTCGGCGATGCGGGCGAGCTCGCGCTCATTCTTCACGTGGGAGACGTTGAACACATGGCAGTCTGTGGCGGAGGCTGAGGCGCCGGGGGCTGCGGAGGTTTCCGGCCAGATGCCGCGAAGGCACCGGCTGGTTGCAACGTCCCAGCACTTCACGAGCACGCGCTTCGTGCGCTTGCCGCCGATTCGCTTCTTGATTTCAAGGCGCTTGAGGTTCTTGCCGTAGATGAAGGCCGGCGGCGCTTCCGGATCGGAGGGAGCCTGACCGGAGTCGACGACGATTTTTTTCCCTTCCATCCAGGCCACAAGCCCGGCTTCCGCAGCGAGGTGACAGATCTCCGTCCATGCGTTGCTCTGGCTGCTCGCCGCGAGGCTCTGGCCCGTGTTGCTGCGCACGTCGCCAAGGCGGACGTTACCGCCGCTCGAGCGCACCTCGACGGTAAAGCCGGCGCCGCTGGCGACGGGGTACTGCGCGATGACGTTCTCGATCAGTTCCTTCAGTGGGGCCTTGAGGTCGTGCTGCTTTCCGACCCACGGCAGGTCAATCAGAAGGCCCGTGTAGTCGCGCGCTTCGAGCGTGATCTTGTTATCGTCCCCGATGCGCCATTCGCCCTCGTCGGCAGTTCCCTGGAAGAGCGCCGAGCCCGGATCGGGAGCGTAGCGATCGGTGAAGCTCGGAACGGAGCCGATGTAGCAGTTTACGGCGATGGCCTGAACGAGGCGCG
>DATGWU010000172.1:0-3678 GCA_035299345.1 Rhizobium sp. | reverse complement strand
CGATGCGGCGACCCAGCACAACGCCGCGATGGCCGAGGAAACCACGGCCTCGGCCGAGGCGCTCGCCAACGACACCGAAGAACTGCTGACTCTCATCCGCAGCTTCAAGGTCTCCGGCAGCCAGGGCTACGGCCTGCAGCGCGTCGCGCAGCAAATGCGCATGGCGGGCTAACGACTTATCGTCTTCATGTCAAAAGGCCGCCGGAGCGATCCGGCGGCTCTTTTCGTTGCGAAGAAGTTTTTCTTCTCCCTGTCAGCTTCCCGTCAGATAGCGGTCAGCCAACCGTCAGCCAGTGTTGAGTATTCATAATCCCATCTTCAACACGGAGGACAAACCAATGAAGACCTACACCGCAGTATTCGCCGCCCTTCTCGCCGCTTCCACTTCCTCGTTGCTTTCGGCGCCGGCGATGGCTGCCGGAGGTTGCTCGACCGTCGCCCAGTGCCTCGGCCACGAGACTTCCTCCGCCGACAGCAACCGTTCGAGCGACGACAACGGCATGGGCGATACCGACCGCAACGGCAGTGACGATAACGGCACTGGCAACGACGACAACGGCAACGATGACAACGGCCGTGGCGGCAATGACGACAACGGCACCGGCGGCGACGACAACGGCAACGGTCACGATGACAACGGCCGTGGCGAGAACGACCACGGTGTCGGCCACGACAGCGACCACGGCGCCGACCATGACGGCGGTAATGGCCATGACGGCGGCAACGATCACGACGGCGGAAACGACAACGACGATTGATCGTCCCAACTGCAAACGGATCAGGGCGGCGGCAACGCCGCCCTTCGCATGTCTGCCACTGGTCGGAACATCGCCGGGCGGACCGCTATCTGCCTTCGGCGACACGCCCCACGAGCGCCTCTATTTCGCGATCGGAAAAGACCGCGATGCCGGCCCGGCGCAACAGCGCCGCGGTGACCCCAAGGCCGGGGTGGCGAACACCGGAAAAGCTTCCGTCATAGATGAAACCGGACCCGCAGGAGGGGCTGCCGTCGATCAGCAGCGCATAGGCACAGCCGCTGGCGCGGGCGAAATCGACGGCCTTCTCTCCACCGTCGACGAAGGCTTGCGAGACGTCGCGCCCGGTCTTCTCGATGACCCTTGCGCGCCCCTCGATCACGTCCTCGCCGCTCGCGCCGCCCTCGATCTCGGCCGGCGGGCGCGGCGTCGGAAGGCCGCCCGCCTGCTCCGGGCAGAAGGCGACGAGCCGCCCCTCGGCCTTCCAACGGTCGATCGCCGGATGGACGAGCGGCTTGCCCTTGCCGTCATAGCGGACCGGACGGCCGAGAAGACAGGCGCTGATGAGGATGTTCGACATGATGCACTCCTCTCCCCTTGCGGGAGAGGATAGCTCGCCCCAAGAGCGTCAGCGATTGGCACGGCGAGCTTGGTGCGGGGCGAACCTATCGCCTCGAACCTTCCTCCTCACCTGAAAAATCTAGCACTTAGCCGAAGCTAAGATGCTGATTTTTCTTCCTCTCCCGCAGGAGGGAGAGGCTAGCCCATAATCTTCGAAAAATCCGCAACCGTGCCGGTCGCTTCGCGAATCGCCTTCAGGAGCGCCAGGCGGTTGGCGCGGATCGCGGCATCCTCGTCGTTCACCAGCACGTCGTCGAAGAAGGTGTCGACCGGTGCGCGGAGCTTCGACAGCGCCTGCATGGCGGAGCGGAAGTCTTCCTTCGCCACGGCTTCAGCGGCTTCCGCTGTCGCGACCCTGATCGCGGCGTAGAGCGCCTTTTCAGCATCGAGCGTCAGCAGCGCCTCGGAGACCGCGTCGGCGACGACGGTGCCCTTCTTCTCTTCCGCCGCGAGAAGCTGGGTGGCGCGCTTGGTGCCGGCGAGCAGGTTGATGCCGTCCTCCGAGGTGATGAAGGCGGTCAGTGCCTCGGCGCGGCGGGCGACCATCAGCAAGTCGTCGGCCTCAGGGGTGAGCACCGCATCGATGATGTCGTGGCGAGCACCCTGATCGCGCAGGTAGACCTTCAGGCGGTCGTGGAAGAAGGAGAGGAGGTCGGCCAGCGCGCCCATGGCCGGTCCTTCGAGACCAGCCGCGCTTTCACTGTGAAGAATGACACCTTGGCGGAAAGCTCTCAGCACATTGAGCCGAATGCCCTTCTCCAAGATCATCCGCACCACGCCCAGTGCCGCGCGGCGCAGGGCATAGGGGTCCTTGGAGCCGGTCGGCTTTTCGTCGATCGCCCAGAAGCCGGTCAGCGTGTCGAGCTTGTCGGCGAGCGCGACGGTGATCGCCACCTTGTCGTCGGGCACGCGGTCGGAGGGGCCCTGCGGCTTGTAATGGTCCTCGATCGCCGCGGCGACGCTCTCGTGCTCGCCCTGCAGCAACGCATATTTGCGGCCCATGACGCCCTGGAGTTCGGGGAATTCGCCGACGGCTTCGGTGCGCAGGTCGGCCTTCGCCAGCACCACGGCGCGATCGACGAGGGCGGCATCGGCGCCGACGATCGGCGCCAGTTCCTTCGCCAGCGCGCGGATACGGGCAACGCGCTCGCCCTGCGTGCCGAGCTTGGCGTGGAAGGTGACGTTCAGCGCGTCGAGCTTGGCCATGCGCTGGTCGAGCGGCTTTGCAAGGTCGAGGCCGAATTTCGCGGCCGAGGCCTTCAGTGTATCGAGGTCCGGCAGGTCGCCCTGGTCGCGCTTCCAGAAATGCAGCGCATCGGAAAGGCGCGCGCGCACCACCTTGCCGTTGCCGTGCATGATCTCCTTGCCGCCGTCCTTCGCCTCGATGTTGGAGACGAGGATGAAGTGGTTGGAGAGCTTTTCCGCCTCGCCATGCGGGCGGGTGACGAAGCACTTCTGGTTGGTCTTGATCGTCAGCCGGATGATCTCCGCCGGGATCGAGAGGAAATCATCCTCGAAGGTGCCGAGGAGCACGTGCGGATATTCGACGAGGCCGGAGACCTCTTCCAGCAGGTCGGCATCCTCGACGAGGTCGAGGCCGTTGGCGAAGGCGAGGTTGGCGGCATCCTGCGCAATGATCTGGCGGCGGCGCTCGGCGTCCAGCACGACCTTCGCCTTTTCGAGGCTCGCGACATAATCGCCGAAGCGCCGGACGGTGATAGCCTCCGGCGCGTGGAAGCGGTGGCCGTAGGTGACGTTGCCGGCGACGATCCCGTCGATCTCGAAGGGAATGACGGCAACTTCGTCATGCTCGGTGCCGAAGGTGCAGACGATCGACTGCAGCGGGCGCACCCAGCGCAGGCTTTCGCTGCCCTTGCCCTCGATACCGCCATAGGACATGCCCCTCGGCATGGACGCCGAACCCGACCGCATCGACTTCGGCCAGGGGAAGTCGCGGATGATGCCCGGCATGACGGCGGCGATGATTTCTTCGGCGGGGCGGCCGGGCTTTTCGATGAAAGCGACGTAGAAATCGCCCTTCTTCGGATCGCTCACCACCTGCGCCTGGGATATGTCGGAAAGGCCGGCGCCGCGCAGAAAACCCTCGATCGCCTTTTCCGGCGCGTCGACGCGCGGCCCCTTCTTCTCCTCGCGGACATCGGCGGAGCGGGCGGTGAGCCCGCGGATGTCGAGGGCAAGGCGGCGCGGCGTCCAGTATTCGCGCGCGCCCTCATAGGTGAGGCCCGCCTCGACCAGCGCATCGGTCACGAGCTTCTTAAGGTCGCCGGCCGCTTTCTTCTGC
>DATGWU010000171.1:0-4119 GCA_035299345.1 Rhizobium sp. | reverse complement strand
ACGCGCATGGCGCGGGCGGCGAGTGGCGGGTCGAAAAGGCCCGCGTCCGCTGGGCGATCCTCGAAGCCTTCCAGAAGGCCGCACTCGAAGCCGGCATTCCGATGACCGACGATTTCAACCGCGGCGACAACGAGGGCTCCGGCTATTTCGACGTCAACCAGCGCGCCGGCATCCGCTGGAACACCGCCAAGGCCTTCCTGCGGCCGGCAGTCAGACGCGGCAACCTCACCGTGCTCACGAGGGCGCAGGCGAAACGGCTCGTCATCGAGGAAGGTGCCGTCGCCGGCGTGGAGGTCTGGCACGAGGGTACGACGAAGACCTTCCGCGCCCGCCGCGAGACGGTGCTCGCCGCCGGTGCGATCGGCAGCCCGCACATCCTCGAACTCTCCGGCGTCGGGCGCGGCGATGTCCTGCAAAAGGCCGGGGTCGAGGTGGTGACGGAGGTGAAAGGCGTCGGCGAGAACTTGCAGGACCATCTGCAACTCCGGCTCGTCTACAAGGTGAGCGGCCTGCCGACGCTGAACGAAAAGGCGTCGAGCCTCGTCGGAAAGGCGGCGATCGGGCTCGAATACCTCTTGCGACGCTCCGGCCCGATGGCGATGGCGCCGAGCCAGCTTGGCATCTTCACCAAGTCCAGCCCGGACAAGGACACCGCCGACCTCGAATATCACGTCCAGCCCGTTTCGCTCGACAAGTTCGGCGATCCGGTCCATCCCTTCCCGGCGATCACGGCGAGCGTCTGCAACCTGCGGCCGGAGAGCCGCGGCTCCATTCATTTGAAGAGCCCGGACTTCGCCGTGCATCCGGTGATCAGCCCGCATTATCTCTCGACGGCAGGCGACCGGGAGACGGCGATCCGCTCGATCCGCCTCACCCGCCGGATCGCCGGTCAGCCTTCGTTCGCACGCTACCGGCCGGAGGAATACAAGCCCGGCCCCGCCTTCGAGACGGACGAGGAGCTGATCCGGGCGGCCGGCGACATCGGCACGACGATCTTCCATCCGGTCGGTACCTGCCGCATGGGCGCCGACGCCGAAAGCATCGTCGATCCGCGGCTACGGATGCGGGCGCTTAAGCGCCTCCGGATCGCCGACGCCTCGATCATGCCGACCATCACCTCCGGCAACACCAACTCGCCGACGATCATGATCGCCGAGAAGGCCGCCGAAATGATCCTTGCCGACAACCGATAGAAGGAGACTCCCCGTGGCAACACCCATCGCATTCATCGGACTGGGCAATATGGGCGGCCCGATGGCCGCCAACCTCGTCAAGGCCGGGCACGACGTCCGCGGCTTCGACCTTTCTGCGGATATCCTGAAGGCGGCGGAGGAAAACGGCGTGACGCCCGCTTCCTCGCTGGCGGAAGCCGCGGAAGGTGCAGGCGTCGTCGTCACCATGCTGCCGAAGGGCGAGCACGTGCTCGCCGTCTGGCGGGAACTCGTCAAGGCCATCCCGGCTTCCACACTCCTGATCGACTGCTCGACCATCGACGTCGACAGCGCTCGCCAGGCCCATGAGCTTGCCGCCGGCAAGGGCTGCGCCTCGCTCGACGCACCCGTCTCCGGCGGCACGGGTGGTGCTGCCGCCGGCACACTGACCTTCATGGCCGGCGGATCGGGGGACGCGTTCGACCGGGCAAAGCCCTATCTCGAAGCCATGGGGCGCAAGATCGTCCATTGCGGCGGCAACGGCGCCGGCCAGGCGGCGAAGATCTGCAACAACATGATCCTCGGCATTTCCATGATCGGCGTCTGCGAGGCCTTCGTGCTCGGCGAGGCGCTCGGCCTCTCGCACCAGGCGCTGTTCGACGTCGCCTCGACGTCATCGGGCCAGTGCTGGTCGCTGAACACCTATTGTCCCGTCCCCGGTCCCGTTCCGGCCTCGCCCGCCAACAACGACTACAGGCCGGGCTTTGCCGCGGCGCTGATGCTGAAGGACCTGAAGCTCGCCCAGGATGCCGCACTTTCGACCGGTGCTGCGACACCGCTCGGTGCGGAGGCCGCGCAGATCTACGGTCTCTTCGAAAAGCAGGGACAGGGCGGGCGCGACTTTTCCGCCATCATCGAAATGCTGCGCGGCGGCCTCCAGGCCTGACGCCGGCCGCGCAACACAAGGCCGTCGAGTCAGCGTTCGTCGGCGGCCATGGCGCCGAGCAGCTTCGGCAGGTCGCCGAAGCGTGCCACCAGCCCGAAGATCAGCGCCGCCGCGGCGACGAAGAGCACGGTGACGGAGGCCATCACCGGCGTATAGCCGTAGCGCAGCGCGTTGAAGATCTTGATCGGCAGCGTCTCCATCGTGAAGCCGACCGTCATGTAGGCGACGATGTATTCGTTGAGCGACAGCACGAAGGCGAAGGCATAGCCCGAGACGAGATACGGCCGGATGAGCGGCAGCACGACAGTCCGGAACACCGTCCGGTCGTCGGCGCCCATGGTCGCCGCCGCCTCGACCAGCGACCGGTCGATCGCCGAAAATCCGAGGGAAAGCGTCACCAGCGGCAGGGTCACGAAGAAGATCGCGTGGCCGATGACCGCCGTCCACGGCTGGCCGTAAAAGCCGGTCGCCGCCCAGAAGGTCAGGAGACCGAGCGCGGTGATCACCGGCGGCAGCGTGAAGGGCGCGATCCCGAGAACGCGGAAGATGTTCGCCCAGGGCGCGATGCGCCGCCACAGGAACCAGGCGAGCGGCAGGGCGATGGCGACTGCGAGCGCCGCCGAGGCAAGGGCCAGTAGCACCGAGGAGAAAAGGGCCGCCCGCCAGCCGGGATCGGTGAAAATCGCGCCGTACCAGGAAAGCGAAAATCCCTGCGGCGGGAAGGTCAGGCTCTGCTTCTCGTTCACCGACACTCCGGCGACCACCACGATCGGCATCGCGAGGAATATCCCGATCAGGACGAAATAGAGACGTGTCAGATTGCGGCTCATGCAGCCTCTCCCTTGCGTCCGACAAGAAGCGTCAGCGCCACCATGCCGAGCGTCACCAGCACCAGGAAGACGGCCATGGCGGCGGCGAACGGCATGTTCGACTGGTAGATCGCCTGGTCGGTGATGAGCACGGAGAGCGTCCAGTGCTGCGGACGACCGAGGATCTGCGGCAGCAGGTAGCAGCCGAGCGCGAAGATGAAGACCATGATCAGCGTGGCGATGATGGTGTTGCGAAGCGCCGGCACGACGACGGTCAGGAAGGCTCTCACCGGCGAGGCGCCGAGCGTGCGCGCCGCTTCCGTCAGCGTCGGGTCGAGACGCACCAGAGCGGGATAGAGGACGAGCACGGTATAGGGCAGCGCCTGATAGACCATGCCCGTCAGCACCGCGCCGAAATTCGGCATCAGCGCCACCGGCTTTGCCATGATCCCGAGCATGACGAGAAGGTTCGATATCCCGGCGGTGCGCGAGAGCAGCGTCGACCAGGCAAAGCCGATGATGACCTCGGAGAGCGACAGGATCGACAAGAGCGCCACCAGCCAGACAACCTGCACCCTCCGCGACATGCGCGAGAGCAGGTAGGTGAAGGGAAGCCCGAGCACGACGCAGACCACGGCAACCGTGATCGCGAGCATGAGGGAGAAGCCGAGCACGCCGCCGAAGAAGGCGGAGAGGAACCGCGCATAGTTGTCGAAGACGAAGGCCGGCTCGTAGAAGCCGCCCTGCTGGCGCTGGAAGAAGCTGACGGCGATCATCGTCCCGAAGGGGATGACGAAGAAGAGGATCAACATCCCTGCCGGAAAGGCGAGCGGCGCATAGTCGAGCGCCTTCTGGGGCGGTTCGCGTCTCATGCGGCAAGCACCACGGCGGTTTGCGGATCGATGATGACGCCGACTTCCTGTCCGACGCTGACCACCGGCCGCTCGCGCGGTGTCGAGACGGCGATGAGTTCGGTGCCGCGCACGTCCACGAAGGTCTCGATCATGCCGCCGAGATCGCGGATGAAGGTGACGCGTCCGGAAAGCCGGCCCGCTCCCGGCGCCGACAGATGGATGTCCTCCGGCCGGACGGAAAGGCTGCAGGCGGACTGCCCCGGCGCGGAAATGCCTTCAACCGTCTCGCCGAGGACCAGCGTGCGCCCGCTCTCGACGGTCAGCGACAGAAGATTGGTCGAGCCGATGAAATCGGCGAC
>DATGWU010000170.1:0-1516 GCA_035299345.1 Rhizobium sp. | reverse complement strand
GGGCCCCGCCGACAACGACGACATGATCGAGGGAACGGACTTCGCGATCGTCGAGGACGGTCGCCTGAAAGAGGTCCACGGCTTCCTCGACAAGGTTCCGGCGGCCGCATAACCGCCGCGAGCCTCGGCGACATCTTGCGAGAATGGCGGCGCCGCCGCCATTTGAGCCAGCTGGATCTGGCACTCGACGCCGAAATCTCGCAGCGGCATCTGAGCTTCATCGAAAGCGGGCGCGCGGCACCGAGCCGCGACCTGCTGCTGCACCTGACCGAGCGGCTCGGCGTGCCGCTGCGCGAGCGCAACCCGATCCTGATCGCCGCCGGCTATGCACCCGTCTTCGCGCAGAGATCGCTCGACGACCCGGCGCTCGTTGCAGCGCGGCAGGCCATCGACCTGATCCTGAAAGGACACGAACCGTTCCCGGCGCTCGCGGTCGACCGCCACTGGACGCTCGTTTCAGCCAATGCAGCGCTCGGCCCCCTGCTCGCCGGCATCGAGGACGAGAGCCTGCTTGCGCCGCCCGTCAACGTGCTGCGTCTCAGCCTCCATCCGGACGGCCTCGCCCGCCGCATCGTCAATTTCGCCGTCTGGCGCAACCATCTTCTCGAACGGTTGCAGCAACAGATCGCCGCAAGCGGCGACCCCGTGCTCCGTAATCTTCTCGATGAGTTGATGGCCCTGCCCCGGCCTCCTGCATCGCCGCACCGGGCCGCCGACGAGGTTCACGACCTCGGCGAAATCGCCGTCCCGCTGCAGATCGAAACCGAGGCCGGCGTGCTTTCCTTCCTATCGACGACAACGGTGTTCGGTACACCGCTCGACATCACGCTGTCGGAACTGGCGATCGAATCCTTCTTTCCCGCCGATGCACGGACGGCGGAAATCCTCAAGGCTCTGCCTCTGCAGCCGGGCGGCCGCGAGTAGCGGCGGCCGGGCTCAGAACTCCACGCCGATCTGCGCCTTGATGCCGGAACGGAACGGATGCTTGATGAGCTCCATCTCGGTCACCAGATCGGCGATCTCGATCAGCTCGTCCTTGGCATTGCGGCCGGTCAGCACGACATGGGTCATCTCCGGCTTCTCGGTCTTCAGGAACTCCACCACCTCGCCGATGTCGATGTAGTCGTAGCGGATGGCGATGTTGATCTCGTCGAGCAGTACCATCGAGATTTCCGGATCGCGGATCAGGTCCTTTGCCTTCTCCCACGCGGCCTTGGCCATCGCGATGTCGCGCGCCTTGTCCTGCGTCTCCCAGGTAAAGCCCTCGCCCATCGTGTGGAATTCGCAAATATCGGAGAAGTGTTTCAGGATCAGGTCGCGCTCGCCGGTCGACATGGCGCCCTTGATGAACTGAACGACCGCGCACTTCTTTCCGTGTGCGATGTGCCGGAAGATCATGCCGAAGGCGGCGGACGACTTGCCCTTGCCCTTGCCGGTGTGGACGATGATCAGGCCCTTCTCGTCGGTCTTGGTGGCCATGATCTTGTCGCGCGCGGCCTTCTTCTTGGCCATCTTC
>DATGWU010000169.1:0-1952 GCA_035299345.1 Rhizobium sp. | reverse complement strand
CTGAACAGTAAATTTACCCTGAAATTTCAAGGACGTGCCGATCAGAACCGTGAGGACCATCGCCTCCGCCAGAAGACGGGCAACGGGCGCCGGATATTCGTGCCGCGCGAGAATGGTGTTGACCAGAGGGCCGAGCTGCACGGCACGGCCGCGCACATCGAGACCTTCCACCTGAAACGGAACAACACGGTCATCTCCGGCGAAACCGAATTCGCCGAGTTCAGAGGCCCTGTCTGTCATTATTGTACTCCTTGCGCCGAAGACGCTTGACTGTCGGGACGCTTAAACCCCGAATTTACCGCTCACATGGGGTCGCCAGGCGAGAAGATCAAGCCGGACGCTGCAGACCCGAGCAAACCACCTCAGATCGCGCCAAGGCACCAGGCGAGGATCGATTTCTGTGCATGCAGCCGGTTTTCCGCCTCGTCGAAAACGACGGATTGCGGACCGTCAATCACCTCGTCGGTGACCTCTTCGCCGCGATGCGCGGGCAGGCAGTGCATGAACAGGGCATCGGGCTTGGCGCGCGCCATCAGTGCGCCATTCACCTGGTAGGGCTGGAAAACGTTGTGTCCCCTGGCCTTGTGCTCCTGGTTCATCGAGATCCAGGTGTCGGTGATGACCGCATCAGCACCTTCCACCGCGCGCTCGGCCTCATGGCACAGCATGACTTCACCGCCATTGTCGCGCGCCCAGTTGAGGTACTTGTCGTCCGGCTCGGACCCGAGCGGTACGGCCATGTTCATACGGTAGCCGAAGCGGGCGGCTCCTTCCACGAGCGAATGCAGGACATTGTTGCCGTCTCCGGTCCAAGCGAGCGTCTTGCCCTTCACCGGACCGCGATGCTCCTCGAAGGTCATGATGTCGGCCATGATCTGGCAGGGATGCGTGCTGTCGGTCAGCGCGTTGATGACGGGAACGGTCGCGTGCTCGGCCATTTCCAGGAGGCGCGAATGATCGGTGGTGCGGATCATGATCGCATCCACGTAGCGCGAAAGGACCTTTGCGGTGTCGCCGATCGTTTCGGCACGGCCGAGCTGCATTTCCGTACCGGAAAGGAAGAGGGTCTCACCACCCAGCTGGCGCATGCCGACGTCGAAAGACACACGCGTGCGGGTCGACGGCTTCTCGAAGATCATCGCAAGCATCTTGCCGGCGAGCGGCTTGTCCGCCGTTCCGGCTTTGGTTGCCTGCTTTCGCACGCGGGCGTCATCCATGATGGTACGCAACTCGGTGGACGAGACGGCCGAGAGGTCGAGAAAATGCTTCGGAGATGCCATGGGAAAACCTGTCTGAACTTATGCTGCTTAGGCTTGCGCCGCCTGCTTTTCGTGGGCGCCGTGCACCCGTTCGGCCGCGTGTTCGATCCGCGAGAGGCCCTCGCGCGCTTCTTCCGCCGTCGTGATGAGCGGCGGCAGCAGGCGAATGACGTTGTCGCCGGCCGGGACACCGAGAATGTGCTCGGCACGCATGGCCTGAAGCAATTCGGCATTCGGCACCTTCGCCTTGATACCGAGCATCAGGCCCTCGCCGCGGATCTCCTCGATGACATCGGGAAAGCGGTCATGGAGGGCCGCCAGACCCTGCCGGAAGACCAGCGCCACATCTCGCACATGCTCCAGAAAACCATCGGCGAGAATGACGTCGAGTACGGCGTTGCCGACGGCCATCGCCAACGGGTTGCCGCCATAGGTGGAACCGTGCGTGCCAGCCTTCATGCCGGACGCGGCATCCGCCGTGGCAAGGCAGGCGCCGAGCGGAAAGCCGCCGCCGATACCCTTGGCGACGGCCATGATATCGGGTGTGATGCCTGCCCATTCATGCGCGAAGAGCTTGCCCGTGCGGCCGACGCCCGACTGGACTTCATCGAGGATCAGGAGAAGCCCCTTGTCGTCACAAATCTGGCGAAGTGCCCGCAGGAACTCGTTGGACGCGGTACGAATGCCGCCTTC
>DATGWU010000168.1:0-6790 GCA_035299345.1 Rhizobium sp. | reverse complement strand
ACGTGTCCTCGTCGGGGAAGAGGCAGAGGTGGTATTCCTCGTCCTGTGAACGCCGCGCATCACTCTGGGGCAGACTGAAGTCGTGGCGCCGGGTCACGAGCCGATGGTCGCCCGGTCCCACGGTTATCGCATAGCCGTTCCGCGTCACCCTGACGCTCTTCGACGGGATCGTCTGGCAGTCGCCGCTCGCGTGATCACCGTTGCAGCAGAAGACGTCGTAGGACCAGCCGGTTGCAGCGTCATGGGCATAGGCCGGCAGCGCGAGGATCATCACAAGCCACGCAAGAAGACTGCGCATGTCTCACGCTCCTTCCCCGGCCCCGGGATAGGCAGATGAAAAGCCGCGCCGGCGCAATTGTGCTGCACAGCTTTGTTCCCTGAAGCCCGTAACGGAAGCAACGCAGCTAAGTTCCCGTGGAGCGAGACGCCGGACCGGCTTCGCCCCTTCCCTCACCCCGTGTTTTTCTGCAATCTGCCGACTCGGGAGGCTGGTTCTCCATGAGGGGTTGTCGATGTATGAATTCGCCATTGCCTGGGAATGGCTGTCGTTTGCGGCGCGCTGGTTGCACGTGGTCACGGCGATCGCCTGGATCGGATCGTCCTTCTATTTCATCGCGCTCGACCTCGGGCTGGTGAAGCGGCCCCATCTGCCTGTCGGCGCCTATGGCGAGGAATGGCAGGTCCACGGCGGCGGCTTCTACCATATCCAAAAATACCTGGTCGCACCGGCCACGATGCCGGAACACCTGACCTGGTTCAAATGGGAGTCCTACGCCACCTGGCTCTCCGGATTCGCGATGCTCTGCATCGTCTATTACGGCGGTGCCGACCTCTTCCTGATCGATCGCCATGTGCTCGACCTCACCCAGTGGCAGGCGATCGGCCTCTCCGTCGGGTCGCTCGCGGTCGGCTGGATCATCTACGACCTTCTCTGCAAGTCGCCGCTCGGCAGGAACATCTGGTTGCTGATGGGCGTGCTCTACCTCGCGCTGGTCGCCATGGCCTGGGGGTATATGCAGGTTTTCACCGGCCGCGCCGCCTTCCTGCATCTCGGCGCCTTCACCGCGACGATCATGTCGGCCAATGTCTTCCTGGTCATCATCCCGAACCAGAAGATCGTCGTCGCCGACCTGATCGCCGGCCGCACACCCGACCCGAAATACGGCGTCATCGCCAAGCAGCGTTCGTTGCACAACAACTACCTGACGCTGCCCGTCATCTTCTTCATGCTTTCGAACCACTATCCGCTGGCCTTCGCGACGGCCTACAACTGGGTGATCGCAGCGCTGGTCTTCCTGATGGGCGTCACCATCCGGCACTGGTTCAACACCGTTCACGCCCGCAAGGGCCGCCCACTCTGGACCTGGATGCTGACGACGGTGATCTTCATCGTCATCATGTGGCTCTCGACCGTGCAGAAGCCGCCTGCGGAGGGCGAGGAAAGCTCGGTTGCGCCCGCTTACCGGCAGTTTGCCGAAAATGCACATTTCTCCGCCGCCCGCGACGTCATCCAGTCGCGCTGCTCGATGTGCCATGCAGAGCAGCCGGTCTGGGACGGAATCCCGCGACCACCGAAGGGTGTGAAGCTTGAAGCGGATGCGGACATCGCCGCCCACGCACGGGAAATCTACTTGCAGGCGGGACGCACCCATGCCATGCCGCCCGGCAACATAACCGAGGTGAGCGGCGAGGAACGCGCACTGCTCGTCGCCTGGTTCGAAAGCGCCGTGGAGGAAAGCAAGACCCGATGAGCGACAGGACGATTATCCGTGGCCGCATTCTCTCCTTCCTCCGCAAGCCGGAATCGGCGAGCGACGAAGGATGCTATCGTTACGAGAGTGACGGCGCGCTGATCGCCGAGGGCGGACGGATCGTCGCCTGTGGTGCCTACGCGGACGTAAGGGACAAGGCGCCGGAAGGGACGCGCGAGATCGATCATCGCCCCCATCTCCTGATGCCCGGCTTCATCGACACCCACCTGCATTTCCCGCAGATGCAGGTGATCGGTTCCTATGCCGGCGGCCTTCTCGAATGGCTGAACACTTATACCTTCCCGGAGGAGCGGCGGTTCGCCGACGCGGCGCATGCCGGACGGATCGCGACCGAGTTCTTCGACGAGCTGCTGCGGAATGGCACGACGACCGCGGTCGCCTACTGCACCGTCCACAAGACCTCCGCCGACGCCTATTTCGCCGAAAGCCTGAAGCGCGGCATGCTGATGCTCGGCGGCAAGGTGATGATGGATCGCAATGCGCCGGAAGGTCTCCTCGACACGCCGGAACAGGCTTACGAGGAAACGAAGGCGGTCATCGCCGCCTGGCATGGCCGCGGCCGCAATCACGTGGCGATCACGCCGCGCTTTGCCATCACCTCGACGCCGGAGCAGATGGAGGTCGCCCGTACACTCACCGGCGAATTTCCCGATCTCCACATCCAGACCCATCTCTCGGAAAATCACGACGAGATCCGCTACACCTGCGAGCTCTTCCCCGAGGCGAAGGACTATACCGACATCTACGCCCGCTACGGCCTGCTCGGGCCGAAGAGCCTGTTCGGGCACGCGATCCATCTGTCCGAGCGCGAGGCGGACGCCATGAGCGAAACCCGTTCGGTCGCCGTGCACTGCCCGACCTCGAACCTCTTCCTCGGCTCCGGGCTCTTTCCCTGGCGGACATACGAGCGGCGCGGCAAGCCGCTCAGGATTGCGGTCGCGACCGATGTCGGCGGCGGCACGAGCTACTCCATGCTCGCGACCATGGCCGAGGCCTACAATATCCAGCAGTTGCTGGGCGAGCGCCTCAATCCGCTCGAAAGCTTCTACCACATGACGCTCGGCAATGCGGAAACCCTGTCGCTCGCCGACCGGATCGGCACGCTGGACCCCGGCACCGACGCTGACTTCATCATCCTTGATGCCGCGGCCACGCCGGTGATGAAGCTCCGGATGGAAACGGTGAGCACGGTCACGGAAGAACTGTTCCTCCTGCAGACGCTCGGCGACGACCGTTCGGTCGTCGAGACCTATGTGGCCGGCAAACCAATGAAGCGGGCGACATCGCCGGCCTGAACCGCATTCGGGAGATCGATCATGGCCTGGCTGATGCTGAACCTCTTCGTCGGAACCGTGATGATCTCCCTGAACGTGGTCATCCACAGTTTCGGGCTGATCTGGGTGACACATGCCATGGGCTGGATCACCGACCGCTGGAGGCTCGGCGGCCACCGCAGCCATATGCTTGCGATGAACAGTGTCGTCATCGGTGTCTTTGCGGTGCTCACCTGTGAGGTCTGGCTCTGGGCGCTCTGCTACGAACTGCTGGGAGTCATGTCGGACTTCCCGACGGCACTCTATTTTTCGACGATTACCTTCGCGACCGTCGGCTACGGCGACATTGTCGCTCATTCCGACTGGCGCATGCTCGCAGCTCTCGAAGGCGTATGCGGCTTCCTTCTGATCGGCTGGTCGACCGCCTACCTCGTCGCCGCCGGC
Organism: Rhizobium sp.; assembly: GCA_035299345.1. Taxonomy (GTDB): domain Bacteria; phylum Pseudomonadota; class Alphaproteobacteria; order Rhizobiales; family Rhizobiaceae; genus Allorhizobium. The sequence continues at coordinate 3,300 of DATGWU010000168.1, read as the reverse complement.
ATCCGCGTCGGACCGTTCCGTTCGGGCGAACATTTCTGACAGCTAGCGCGGCAGGCGCTCGTTTCAGCGCTAGCGGATGAAGCCCGTGGCAAGCGCGCTCGCCCAGTCCAATCGGCCGTTCTTCGCCGCAAGCTCCGCCATCGCCATGTTGTCGTAGGGCACCTGCCGGAACGTAACCGCCCAGGCATCGCCACGCTTCTCGCAGACGGCGTAACAGGCGTGCACGTTGCGGGCTTCGACCTTGTGCGGATGGGGCCGGTCGTCGGTATAGGCCGGGCAGCCCACACTGCCCGGATTGGCGACGAGGCGCCCGTCCGCAAGCCGAACTGTGCGCGGCAGATGCGTGTGACTGCAGAGAATGAGCGACGGCGGTATCCCTTGGGCCCACGCCTCGATCTCCTCCGCCGGGCGCGGTATGACGTGTCCTTCGGACGTGACCGTCTCCAGCCAGTAGGTGCTGTCGTCCTTCGGCGTCGCATGGCAGAGATAGACCTCGTCCCGCCAGACCATGTCGAAGGGCAAGCTCCCGAGCCACTCCCTGCTGCGGGCGTCAAGCTGCCGGAAAGCATGGGCGTCCGACGGCCCCATGGCCTCGACGGCCTGCTCGACGAGGTAGCGGTCATGGTTGCCGCGCACGGTCGGAAGGTCGAGCCCGAGCAGGATCTCCGCCGTCTTCCCCGCCTCCAGGGGCCCGGAACAGCAATCGCCGAGATTGACGATCGCGTCGATACCGAGCCGGCGGATATCCTCCAGCACCGCCTCGAGGGCGAGATGATTGCCGTGGATGTCTGCGATTGCCGCGAAGATCATCGGTCAGCTTCCCCGGTAGGTCGAGTACCCGTAGGGCGAAAGGAGGAGCGGCACATGGTAGTGCGCCTGCGGATCACAGACGCCGAAGCGGATCGGGATTACATCGAGGAAAGGCGGAACCGTCAACGGCGCCCCCTGCCCGTGCAGATAGTCGCCGGCATGGAAGAGCAGTTCATACTGGCCGACCTTGAAGTCCTCGCCCGACAGGATTGCACCTCCGTCGATGCGTCCGTCCGCGTTGGTGAACACGGTGCGGATGATCTCGGCCTCCTCGCCGTTCATGCGGAGCAACTGGATCTTCATGCCCTCGGCAGGCTTTCCAAGCGCGGTGTCGAGAACATGGGTGGTAAGACCAGTCATAAATGCGGCTCCAGAATCGTGAACGGGGTATCGAAAAAGTACTCTTGCAAATTGTTCCCGGGCCCGTCGCGGTCGACGACGAGAAAATCGCTCACGGCTCCCACGGACATCAGCGGATGGTGCCAAACATTGCGGCGATAGTTGACGCCCTGGTCGGGCCGCGCGAGGAAAACCTGCGGGCGCCCCGGCCTGCCATCCTCGTCCGGCGAAACGGCGACGAGAAAGGGCCGTCCGGAAAGGGGCGAAAAGCTCTGGCTGCCGAGTGGATGACGCTCCATCATGCCGATTTGGTAGGGAAAGGCACGCGGCTGCCCACGGAAGATGTTGACGATCACGCGCGCGCCCTCGCCAGCGACGTCCGGCGAAAACAGCGCATGGAAGCGTTCCGTCGTGCCGCCGTTGATCAGCCGCATGGTCGAGGGATCGGCCTCGATCACCTCGCCGAAGGAGGAAAAGGCTTCGGCGGTCAAAGCCTGAACGTCAAGATTCTGCCTCAAGCGAATCACTCTCCCTGCACGTGCCGGCTTCGCAGTTCGTCGATCTGCGCGATCAGATTCGGCAGCTCGCTCTGAAGGGTATCCCAGACAAGAGGCATTTCCAGCTCGTAATAGTAGTGCGCGATCAAATTTCGCATTCCCTTGATTTTCGCCCAAGGGATCTCAGGGTGCTCCTCGGTGAAATCGGGAAACCGTGCGGAAATGCGAGAGGCCGCCTCACCAACCAACACGAACGCCATGGTGACAGCCATCTGTGTACGGACATCCTCTTGAAACCGTTCGAGATCAAGATCGCTCACGAAGCCAAGCGCTTGCCGGGCCGCGTCCTGCATCCGATGGAGGTATTCACGCAGACGTTCGACATCGCTCATACGTCCGTCGCCTCAAGAAGCACGCGCTGCCGGATGCGGTGCGGCAGCCCGCCCGGCGTGACGATGTCCACCCTGCAGCGAAGCAGGGTCTGAAGTTCTTCCAGAAGCCCTCCGAGATCAAAGAGCGTCGTCCCCGGCAGTGGATCGACCAGAATATCGAGGTCGCTGTCCGGCCGATCCTCGCCGCGGGCAACCGAGCCAAAGACGCGGGGGTTCGCCGCATTGAAGCGCTTCGTCGCTTCGCGGATCGCCTGCCTGTTCTTCTCCAAAGCCTCGGAAGGGCGCATCGCTTTGTCTCCTTTCGCCAATATAGCGAAGACCTGCGCAAACGAAAACAGCGCCGGCGTTCACCGGCGCTGTCGCGATGGCAGATCGATCGTCAGCGATCAGGCGGCGGCAGAAGCCGCCAGCGGAACTTCCGAGATCGTCTTCAGAACCTGCGAGGCGATCGCATAGGGGTCGCCCTGCGAGTTCGGACGGCGGTCTTCGAGATAGCCGCGGTAGCCGTTGTTGACGAAGGAGTGCGGCACGCGGATCGATGCACCGCGGTCGGCGACGCCCCAGCTGAACTTGTTCCAGGGCGCGGTCTCGTGCTTGCCGGTCAGGCGCTTGTCGTTGTCCGGACCGTAGACCTCGATGTGCTCCTTCCAGTTCTTGGCGAAGGCAGCCATGAGCGCTTCGAAATATTCCTTGCCGCCCACTTCGCGCATGTACTTGGTCGAGAAGTTGCAGTGCATGCCCGAACCGTTCCAGTCGGTGTCACCGAGCGGCTTGCAGTGGAACTCGACGTCGATGCCGTACTTTTCGCAAAGGCGGAGAAGCAGGTAGCGCGCCATCCAGATCTGGTCGGCAGCCTTCTTGGAGCCCTTGCCGAAAACCTGGAATTCCCACTGGCCCTTGGCCACTTCGGCGTTGATGCCTTCGTGGTTGATGCCGGCGGCGAGGCAGAGGTCGAGGTGTTCTTCGACGATCTCGCGAGCGATCGCACCGACGTTCTTGTAGCCGACGCCGGTGTAGTACGGGCCCTGCGGAGCCGGGTAGCCCTGCTCCGGGAAGCCAAGCGGACGACCGTTTTCGTAGAAGAAGTATTCCTGCTCGAAACCGAACCAGGCGCCTTCGTCGTCGAGGATCGTGGCGCGGCTGTTCGACGGATGCGGAGTGACGCCGTCCGGCATCATGACTTCGCACATGACGAGAACGCCGTTCGTGCGGGCCGGGTCCGGATAGACGGCGACGGGCTTCAGCACGCAGTCCGAGCTGTG
>DATGWU010000167.1:0-9214 GCA_035299345.1 Rhizobium sp. | reverse complement strand
AGACCGGCATCAGGTCGCTGAAGATCAAGCACAACAATGTGCTCGGCTACTTCATCGAGGTTTCGGACGGCAATGCCGGCGCGATGACCGACAGCGACGTGGCACGGTCGCGCTTTATTCACCGGCAGACGATGGCGAGCGCCATGCGCTTCACCACGACCGAACTCGCCGATCTCGAAAGCCGGATCGCCAATGCCGCCGGCCAGGCCCTGGAAATCGAGCTGCGGGCCTTCGATCGCATGACGGCGGAGGTCGTCGCAGCCGCCGAACCGATCAAGGCTGCGGCGCGGGCACTTGCGGTGTTCGATGTGGCAGCAGGACTTGCAGCGCTGGCCGAGGAGCAGGGTTACTGCCGCCCGATCGTCGACGACAGCCGCATGTTCGCGATCACGGCGGGCCGCCATCCGGTCGTCGAGCAGGCACTGAGGCGGCAGGCACTCAGTCCGTTCATCGCCAACAACTGCGATCTGTCGCCGAGCGGCAGTGGTGCCAACGGTGCGATCTGGCTGCTCACCGGCCCGAACATGGGCGGTAAGTCGACCTTCCTGCGCCAGAACGCGCTGATCGCCATCATGGCGCAGATGGGTTCGTTCGTGCCGGCGGGTTCCGCCCATATCGGCGTCGTCGACCGTCTGTTCTCCCGCGTCGGCGCCTCGGACGACCTTGCGCGCGGGCGCTCGACCTTCATGGTCGAAATGGTCGAGACGGCGGCGATCCTCAACCAGGCCGGCGACCGCTCGCTTGTGATCCTTGATGAAATCGGGCGCGGAACGGCGACCTTCGACGGGCTTTCGATCGCCTGGGCGGCGGTCGAGCATCTGCATGAGGTCAATCGTTGCCGGGCGCTGTTCGCCACCCATTTCCACGAGCTGACGGCGCTGTCCGAAAAACTCGACAGGCTCTCCAACGTCACCATGCGCGTCAAGGAATGGGATGGGGATGTCATCTTCCTGCATGAGGTGGGGCCCGGAGCAGCCGATCGTTCCTATGGTATTCAGGTCGCACGGCTTGCGGGCCTGCCGGCGTCTGTCGTGGCGCGGGCGCGGGACGTGCTCACCCGCCTCGAGGATGCCGATCGCAAGAACCCGGCGAGCCAGCTGATCGATGACCTGCCGCTGTTCCAGGTGGCGGTGCGGCGGGAAACGGCGCTGAAATCAGGACCTTCGAAGGTGGAGGAGGCGCTGCGTGTTCTCGACCTCGACGATCTGACGCCGCGTGCGGCACTCGATGCGCTCTACGAACTCAAGAAACAACTTGGCAAGTCTTGATCATTAAAATGCCTGTGAAGGGTGCCGGAAAAGCGCTATAGCGCTGTTGCGCCCAGCTCACCATCTATTGCCGGAAAGCCTTGCGGCGGACCTGCCGGGGAAAGCCTGACGACTGCCATGACCACGCCCGATCTCAATCTCAGCGAAATTCTCGATGTCGCCGCCCTCACTGAAGAATGCGGGAAGGCGGTTCGCGCCAATAGCGGGAGACTGCTGGAGATGCGCTCGGCGCTCCTTCCGATCCTGAGGGCTGCAAGCACGCAAGGGCGGGAGAGGGTGAAGGCGCAGCTCTTTGCCGATGGCAGCGGTATCCGTTGCGCGCAGCGGCTCTCCTGGCTGCAGGACCGGATCATCACCATCATATTCGACTGTGCTGCAACTCAGATCTATCGCGATGCGGCAAAGATCGCGGTCTCGGCCGTCGGCGGTTACGGACGTGGCACGCTCGCGCCGGGGTCGGATATCGACCTGCTTTTCGTGCTGCCGGCGAAATTCACGCCCGACATGCACAAGGCGGTCGAGTTCGTGCTCTATCTCCTATGGGACATGGGCTTCAAGGTCGGACATGCGACCCGCACGATCGAGGAGTGCATACGTCTGTCGAAAACGGACATGACAATCCGCACCGCGATCCTCGAGACCCGCTACGTCTGCGGCCGGGAAGACCTGGTGCGGGAACTGCACCAGCGTTTCGATCATGACGTGACCCGCGACACGGCTCCGGAATTCATCGCCGCCAAGCTCGCCGAACGCGATGAGCGGCACCGCAAATCAGGTGACAGCCGCTATCTCGTCGAGCCGAACGTCAAGGAAGGCAAGGGAGGTCTGCGCGACCTGCAGACACTCTTCTGGATTGCCAAGTACAAGTACCACGTCCGTGACGCCGGCGAACTCGTCAAGCTCGGCGTTCTTTCGCGGCAAGAACTGCGGCTTTTCCAGAAGGCCGACGACTTCCTCTGGGCGGTGCGCTGCCACATGCATTTCCTGACCGGCAAGCCGGAGGAGCGTCTCTCCTTCGACCTGCAGCCGGAAATCGCCCGCAGCCTGGGCTACCAGCCGCGGCCGGGCCTCTCCGCCGTCGAACGCTTCATGAAGCACTATTTCCTTGTCGCCAAGGATGTCGGCGACCTGACCCGTATCTTCTGCGCGACGCTCGAGGAGCAGCAGGCGAAGGCTGCACCCGTACTGACGGCCATGCTCGGCCGTTTCGCCAACCGCCCCCGCAAGATTCCCGGTACCATCGAGTTCATCGAGGACAGGGGCCGGATCGCGCTGGCGGATAAGGACGTTTTCAAGCGCGACCCTATTTCAATCATGCGCTTCTTTCATGTTGCGGATATCAACGGGCTCGAGTTTCATCCCGATGCGCTGAAGGTCGTGACCCGGTCGCTGTCGCTGATCGACAACGACTTCCGCGAGAACGAGGAAGCAAACCGGCTGTTCCTCTCGATGCTCACCTCGCGGCGCCAGCCCGGGCAAATCCTGCGGCGGATGAACGAGTCGGGCGTGCTCGGACGCTTCATTCCGGAGTTCGGCAAGATCGTCTCGATGATGCAGTTCAACATGTATCATCACTATACCGTCGATGAGCACCTGATCCGGTCTGTCGAAGTCCTGTCGGAGATCGACGAAGGTAAGGCCGAGGACATCCATCCGCTCGCCGCAACTCTCATGCCTGGGGTCGAGGATCGGGACTCGCTCTACGTCGCCGTCCTCCTTCACGACATCGCCAAGGGGCGGCAGGAGGATCATTCCGTCGCCGGCGCCCGGGTCGCGCGCAAGCTCTGCCCGCGCCTCGGTCTCAGCCCGAAGCAGACGGAGCTCGTGGCTTGGCTCATCGACGAGCACCTCACCATGTCGATGGTCGCGCAGACCCGTGATATGCACGACCGCAAGACGATCAGCGATTTTGCCGAGAAGGTACAGTCCCTCGACCGGCTCAAGATGCTCCTGATCCTCACGATCTGCGATATTCGCGCCGTCGGCCCCGGTGTGTGGAACGGCTGGAAGGGCCAGTTGCTGCGAACCCTCTACTATGAAACTGAATTGCTCCTGTCCGGCGGGTTCTCGGAGGTATCGCGCAAGGATCGCGCCAAGTATGCCGCCGAGCAACTCAGCAAGGCGCTCGGCGACTGGAATGACAAGGATCGCGCGATGTACACCAAGCTGCACTACGAGCCGTATCTGCTCACCGTGCCGCTGGAAGATCAGGTGCGGCACGCCCATTTCATCCGGGAGGCGGACAGCGCGGAGAAGGGGCTCGCGACCATGGTCCGGACCCATTCCTTCCATGCGATCACCGAGATCACGGTGCTCGCCCCCGACCATCCGCGCCTCCTTTCGGTTATCGCAGGGGCATGTGCTGCGGCAGGCGCGAATATCGCCGATGCCCAGATCTATACGACCTCGGACGGCCGCGCTTTGGACACCATTCTAGTCAATCGTGAGTTCCCGATCGACGAGGACGAAATGCGACGGGGCGCGACGATCAGCAAGATGATCGAGGACGTTCTCTCGGGTCGCAAGCGCCTGCCGGAGGTCATCGCCACCCGCAGCAAGGGCAAAAAGGGCAACAAGACCTTCCCGGTGCAGCCGCATGTGACAATCTCGAACACGCTGTCGAACAAGTTCACGGTCGTCGAAGTCGAATGCCTCGACCGCATCGGTCTGCTCGCCGAGGTGACGGCGGTGCTCTCCGACCTGTCTCTCGACATTCAGTCCGCCCGCATCACGACCTTCGGAGAGAAAGTGATCGACACCTTCTACGTCACTGACCTCATCGGCCAGAAGGTCACCAACGAGAACCGCCAGGCGAGCATCGTTGCGCGCCTGAAGACGGTGATGGCGGGCCAAGCCGACGAATTCCGCGACAACATGCCGTCTGGCATCATCGCGCAGCAGCTGCAGAAGGGGCCGGTCGCGCAGAAGAAGGTCAGGGCCTGAGCATGGGGCTCGTCAAGAAGTTTGCCACCGTCGGCGGCGCAACGCTGGGCAGCCGTATCTTTGGCTTCGCGCGCGAGACACTGATGGCGGCAGCGCTCGGCACCGGGCCGATGGCCGACGTTTTCTATGCCGCGTTCCGCTTTCCGAACCTCTTCCGCCGACTTTTCGCCGAAGGTGCCTTCAATGCAGCCTTCGTACCGCTCTTCGCCAAGGAGATTGAGGCGCATGGCGTCGAGGGCGCCAAGCGCTTCTCCGAGGAAGTCTTCGGTGTCCTGTTCACCGTCCTGATGTTGCTCACGATCGGGATGGAGCTGGCCATGCCGCTTCTCGTCTCGTGGATCATTGCACCAGGCTTTGCAAACGATCCGGAGAAGCTGTCGATCACCGTTAGGCTTGCGGCGGTGATGTTTCCCTATCTCATGTCGATGTCGCTGACGGCGATGATGAGCGGCATGCTGAATTCTCTGCATCACTTCTTCGCAGCGGCGGTTGCGCCGATCTTCCTCAACGTCGTGATGATCGGTGCGCTATTCTATGCCCTTTATGCGGGCGCGGAGCCGGCGCTGACTGCATGGTATCTCTCTTGGTCGGTGCTCGCCGCCGGCGTCCTACAGTTGGCGGTCGTCTACGGTGGCGTGCGTCACGCGGGTATTTCCATCGGATTGCGGTTTCCGCGGTTCACGCCCAACGTCAAACGGCTGCTGGTGCTCGCCATTCCGGCGGCGGTGACGGGCGGCATCACCCAGATCAACCAGATCATCGGCCAGGCGATCGCCTCCGGGAAGGAAGGCGCCATCGCCGCTCTCCAGTACGCAGACCGCATCTACCAGCTTCCGCTGGGCGTCGTCGGAGTGGCGGTCGGGGTCGTCCTGCTTCCCGAGCTCGCCAGGGCACTGAAGGCGGGCTACGCGAAGGAAGCGGCCAGTATCCAGAACCGGTCGATCGAATTCGTGCTGTTCCTCACCCTTCCCGCGGCCGCCGCGCTCTGGGTTCTCTCCGATGAGATCATCCGGGTGCTCTATGAGCGAGGTGCCTTCACCGAGCAGAACACGGCGGTCGTCGCTTCGATCCTAGCGATTTACGGCCTCGGGCTTCCGGGTTTCGTCCTGATCAAAGCCCTGCAGCCGGGTTTCTATGCGCGGGAGGACACGCGCACGCCCATGCGGTTCACCGGGGTTTCGGTCGTCATCAACTCCGCGCTCGCCATCTCTCTCTTCCCCTTCATCGCCGAGCGCGGGATTGCCACGGCCGAAGCCGCGGCGGGCTGGGTCAATACCTGCCTCCTGTTTGCGACGCTTCTTCGCCGCGGCGATCTCGTCTGGGAATGGGCGCTCGCGAAAAGGGCGGCGCGACTCGTCGCCGCCTCCGCGGTCATGGCCGGCGTGCTCGTTTATCTCTCCGACCGCTGGAGCGGCTGGCTCCAGCCCGAAACAGAGCTTCTGACGCAGGTCACCGCCCTCGGCGCGCTGATTGCGATTGCGATGGTGGTCTACTTCGGCCTCGCCTTCGCCATCGGTGGGGCCGATCTCGGCATGATACGGCGCAATCTCCAGCGCGGCGCCCGGAGTTCCGCCCGATCGTCCGGAAGCTCATCTTCGGATGGCGAGCAATGACCGCTTCCGCTCCCCGGCGTCGTCTTGCCACGGTCGCGCTGGTGGTCGATGATTACGATCGCGCGAAGGCCTTCTACTGCGATGTCCTGGGCTTCGAATGCGTCGCCGATGCCAAGCTGGAGGAAGGAAAGCGCTGGCTTGTCGTCGCACCGAAAGGAGCAGCCGGTGCTGCCCTGCTGCTCGCCCGGGCAGACGCGGAAAGGCAGATGCAGGCAATCGGAAACCAGACAGGTGGCCGGGTCGCGTTCTTCATGGAGACGGACGACTTCGCACGTGATCACGCGATCTTTCTCGCAAATGGGGTCCAGTTCCTCGAAGAGCCTCGGCGCGAGGTTTACGGCACCGTCGCCGTCTTCGTGGACCTCTACGGAAATCGCTGGGACCTGATCGAACCCGCCCCTTGATTGTCGTCCGGGCCGCGTGCATAAGCGCGAGCGAGTTTCAATAGCGAGGCCGGGCCCTCCACAAGCCTGTGAGGACGATTATGGGCGAATTCAAGCAGCTGGTTTTCTCGGGTGTTCAGCCGACCGGCAACCTCCATCTCGGCAACTATCTGGGTGCGATCCGCAAGTTCGTCGCGCTGCAGGAAAGCCACGATTGCATCTACTGCGTCGTCGATCTTCATGCGATCACCGCGCAGCTCGTCCATGACGACCTGCCGGGCCAGATTCGCTCGATCACGGCGGCCTTCATCGCCGCCGGTATCGATCCCAAGCAGCACATCGTCTTCAACCAGTCGCAGGTCCCCCAGCACGCCGAACTCGCCTGGATCTTCAACTGCGTGGCGCGCATCGGCTGGATGAACCGCATGACGCAGTTCAAGGACAAGGCAGGGAAGGACCGCGAAAACGCCTCCCTCGGACTGCTCGCCTATCCGAGCCTGATGGCGGCCGACATCCTCGTCTATCGCGCGACCCATGTTCCCGTCGGCGACGATCAGAAACAGCATCTCGAGCTTGCCCGCGACATCGCGATGAAGTTCAACATGGACTTCATGCAGAAAATTCGTGCGGCTGGCCTCGGGACCGACATCCTGGTGGGCGACGAGCCGGTCCATGCCTATTTCCCGATGGTGGAACCGATGATCGAGGGTCCGGCGCCGCGCGTCATGAGCCTCAAGGACGGCACCAAGAAGATGTCGAAGTCGGATCCTTCCGATCTCTCTCGCATCAACCTGCTGGATGACGCCGAAACCATTTCCAAGAAGATCCGCAAGGCCAAGACGGATCCCGACGCGCTGCCGAGCGAAGTCGAGGGGCTGAAGGGCCGACCGGAAGCCGACAACCTCGTCGGCATCTTCGCGGCGCTTTCCGACCGCTCGAAGGCGGACGTGCTGAAGGATTTCGGCGGCCAGCAGTTCTCGGTCTTCAAGCCCGCCCTCGTCGATCTTGCCGTCGAGGTTCTCGCACCCGTCAACGGGGAAATGCGCCGCCTCATGGGCGATCCGGGCTATATCGACAGCGTCCTTCGCGACGGTGGTGCCCGCGCAGGTGCCCGGGCTGAAAAGACGATGAAGGAAGTCCGCGACATTATCGGTTTCGTGCAGTAAGGTCGCGGGCAACCGGGCAGGTCGGCCGGAACCTGTCCGCGGGCGGATCAACACAGTCCGGCGGCGGGGATGGACATGGTTTCGAAGCGCCTGTCAGGTCTTGAGGGGCACCGGCGAAAATTTCTGGCCGTCATCGACAATACGCCGGAATGCTACCGGGCGCTCCGCTATGCCGGCCGGCGCGCGAAAAATTCGAACGGCGGTCTCGTCCTGCTCTACATCATTCCCGAAGGCGACTTCCAGCAATGGCTCGGCGTCGAGGAGATCATGCGGGCGGAGGCGCGTGAAGAGGCCGAGGCGACGATGGCCAAGGCCGCGCAGACCGTCCGGGAAACCATCGGAACAGAGCCGGAAATCGTCATCCGCGAGGGAGGTCCCGCCGCGCAGATCAATGCCGTCATCGAGGAGGACAGGGACATCGCAATCCTCGTCCTCGCCGCCGGTTCGACCAAGGAAGGGCCGGGACCTCTGGTCTCGATGATTGCCGGTCGCGGCGCAGCCTTCCCGATTCCGGTCACCGTTCTTCCGGATTCCTTGACCGACGAGGAAATCGACGCCCTCTGCTGAGCCGGGGATAAATCGCGGCCGTACCATTCGTGCTTGAAGACGAAGGCGAATGGCCCTATTTCATTTTGAAGAATTCTAAAACTCGATGGCGGTCGCTGGCCGTTAGGAGGAAACGATGTTCATCCAGACCGAAGCCACGCCGAATCCGGCGACACTGAAGTTCCTTCCCGGCAAGGTCGTCATGGAGACGGGGACGGCCGAATTCCGCGATGCCGAGAGCGCGGTCGCGTCGCCGCTCGCCGTCCGTCTCTTCGATATCCCGGGCGTGACCGGCGTCTTTTTCGGTTACGATTTCATTACCGTCACCAAGGACGGTCCGGAATGGCAGCATCTGAAGCCGGCGATCCTCGGCACGATCATGGAACACTTCATGAGCGGTGCGAAGGTGATGGCGGCGTCCGCCGCGACCGGCGCCGAAACGGATGGCGAGGAATTCTTCGATGCCGGCGACGAGACGATCGTGGCGACCATCAAGGAGCTTCTCGAAACGCGGGTTCGTCCGGCTGTCGCCCAGGATGGCGGCGACATTACTTTCCGCGGCTTCAAGAACGGCAAGGTCTACCTGAACATGAAGGGCGCATGCTCGGGATGCCCGTCATCGACAGCCACGCTGAAGCATGGCGTACAGAACCTCCTCAGGCACTTCGTCCCCGAAGTCCAGGAAGTCGAAGCGGTCTGACACCGCACGGCATTTTGGGGGGTGATGCATGATCGTTCTGGCAATCGATACGGCGGGCGTGGATTGCTCGGCCGCCGTCTACGATAGCGACAAAGATGCGGTGCTCGGCCAGGCGACGGAGACCATCGGTCGCGGGCACGCTGAAAAGCTCATGGAAAAGATCGATGCGGCACTGGCCGAAGCCGGCCTTTCCCTCGAGGCCGTCGAGCGCATCGCCGTGACCGTCGGTCCTGGATCCTTCACCGGTATCCGCGTCGGTGTCGCCGCCGCCCGCGGACTGGCGCTCGCGCTCGGAATTCCGGCCGTGGGCGTATCGACGCTCGCGGTGCTTGCGTCGGCGGAGACGGCCAGCGCCCCCGTCGTCGCGGTGATCGATGCCAAGCGCGATGAAATCTACATCCAGGCCTTCGACCAGGCTCGGGCCATCGATCAGGCGATAGTCGGGAGCGCCGAAGACGCACGCGATCTCGTCGAAAGACTTGGCGCGCGGGTGACCGGCTCGGCTGCTCCGCTGCTTGACGGCAACCCGGTCGAGACTCAGCCAGACCACTTCCAGATCGCGATCGTCGCCAGATTGGGAGCGGCGGGTGATCCG
>DATGWU010000166.1:0-7582 GCA_035299345.1 Rhizobium sp. | reverse complement strand
GGTAACGATCTTGCCCTCGCCGGCGATTGCTTCCGTGCCCGGCCCGACGATGATCGTGACGTCCGGCTGCGTGTCGGGATTGCCGGCCTTGCCGATCGCGACGATGCGTCCGTCCTTGAGCCCGATGTCGGCCTTCACGATCCCCCAGTGGTCGACGATCAGTGCATTGGTGATGACCGTGTCAACGGCGCCCGCCGCGCGCGTCACCTGGCTCTGGCCCATGCCGTCGCGGATGACCTTGCCGCCGCCGAACTTCACCTCGTCGCCATAGGTCGTGTAGTCCGTCTCGACCTCGACGAAGAGCTCGGTATCGGCGAGCCTGACCTTATCGCCGGTCGTCGGACCGAACATCGAGGCATAGGCGGCACGGGACATCTTGTAGGACATCGGATCAGGCTCCTTCCAGCGGAGAGACGAAATCGGTGCGCTGCAGGCGGCTGAGTCTGCCCGCGGCAATGTAGGAATCGACGAGCCGCCGCTCGGCGGCGAAGGGATGGCCATCCCAGCCTTCATGTGAAAAGCCAGTCAGGACGACGTCGTCACCGACGCCTTCTGCCTGCGCGAGGACGCTTGCCACGACGACCATGCCGCTGCTCGGAACGACATAGTCGCTCGGCTCGAACGGCACGAGCGCGGCATCAACGGCTTCATGCACCGACCGGTCGATGATCACGTGGGTCTTGCCGGTGTCGCCTGCGAAGGTCGCGAGCGCATCGGTGTAGTCATCGCAGAAATCCGCGAGCTCGGGATGGGTCAGCATCAGCGCCGGATGCAGCGCGCGGAACTTATCCGGGTCCCTGACCGACCAGATTTCCCGGCAGTCGGCGACCGGGCGGCTCGCACGCCATTCGGGCGAGGAGAGCATCGTGAGCGCCGGACGCCCGGTATTGCATACGGCGACGACGTCGGTGCGGCTGCCGCTCGCGCCGAAATTGCGGCATTCGTTGAAACGCACCACCATGTCGGCGGCGTCGATCGCCTCCGCTGCCCCTTGCGGCACCTCTCCGTTTCCGACAATGACGATCCGTCGCCCCATCCGCCCCAGCCCCGTTACTCGACGCCGTTCGCGAGTTCTTCGAGTTCCTTGGTCCGCTTGCGGGTCAGGTCCTCTAGGCAGGAAGCGACGATCGTCGGATACATGCTTCCGCCCCAGACGCTGTAGCCGACGGCGTTGCACTGGTTGTCGCGATACTGGATCCAGGCGCGCTGCGCGGCCAGCAGCGCCTCGACGGCGCCCTTGTTCTCGGCAGCGAGGTCGGCGTCCCAGTCGGCCATCACCTTCTTGGTCTTGGCCCACTGGACGTTCAGCGCCTTGTCAGCCTTCTCGTAGTCCCGTTGCGAGCAGACGTTCATGTCGAACTGGGTCATTGCGTTTTCGCAATCGACCTCGGGCTCATCCTCGGCCGCGGCGGGCAACGCGAAGGCAAGTCCGGCGAGAAAGGCCGCTGCCAGACTGGGGCGGGAAGACACGGAGAAAATCATGGCGTTTGAAAAACCCTGGCTGAAACGCAGTTAGACCGATGCGCCGTCGAAAGCCTGCGAGGGAAGCGAGCGGGCATCGACACCGTCGAGCGTGTTGACGTTGAGCGCCACCATCTGTTTTCCGTCCGGCGTCTCCCCGAAGGAGAAGCTCTGGATGCCGCAGGTCTTGCAGAACAGGTGATGGATCAGGTGCTTGTTGAACTGGTATTCGGTGAGATCGTCTTCGCCGGAATTCAGCTTGAAGGCCTCGCGCGGCGCAAAGGCGAGAACCGACCCGAGGCGCCGGCAGCGCGAGCAGTTGCACACCACCGTGTGCCCGAGATCGACGTCGACGTCGAAATCCACCGCCCCGCACTGGCAACTTCCGTGATAATGCAAGACCGCCATCAGAGTGCTCCCATGATCTGTTGTCGAAAGCCGTAGACCTCGCGCTTGCCCGAAAGCGGGATCAGCGTGACCTGCCGCGTCTGGCCCGGCTCGAAGCGCACCGCCGTTCCGGCCGGGATGTCGAGCCGCATCCCCCTCGCCGTCTCGCGGTCGAAGGAGAGACCGGAATTGGCCTCGAAGAAGTGGTAGTGGCTGCCGACCTGCACCGGCCGGTCGCCGGTATTGGAGACCTCGACCGTCACCGTCGGGAGGTCCGCATTAAGTTCGATTTCGCCTTGTGCGGCAATGATTTCCCCGGGGATCATGAATCAGTCCTCCAATGGCTTAACGTATCGGTTCATGCACGGTCACGAGCTTCGTGCCGTCGGGAAAAGTCGCTTCCACCTGCACGTCATGGATCATCTCGGCGATGCCCTCCATCACCTGGTCGCGGGTGATCACGTGCGCCCCGGCCTCCATGAGGTCGGCGACCGAACGCCCGTCGCGTGCGCCTTCCACCACGAAGTCGGTGATGAGCGCGATCGCTTCCGGATAGTTGAGCTTCACCCCCCGCTCGAGCCGGCGGCGCGCCACCATGGCGGCCATGGCGATCAGGAGTTTGTCTTTTTCTCTCGGCGTGAGGTTCATGCCCGCTCCACTCTTCTTGACGACTGTCAGAGATTCCAGACTTTCGGCATAGATGCGCCGCCGCGCAAGGCCGAAACGATTGGAACCAGTTTTTGTCTGAGCCGGAAGCCGTCGGCGGCAGTCATCCGCACCACCAGCTTGCCGTTCCATTGGCTCGCACCGCCCGGTCCGTCGCCGAGGATCGCACGCACCTGTGGCAACAGCGCCTCTGCGAGAGGCCCGACGTAAAGCACGGTGGCGAAGGCGACATCATGGCCGAGGACCGCTTTCGAGGCGGTCAACGCCGCGATATCGCCGTCGAGGCGGAGTTCCTCGGCATGGAGGAGACGGCCGGCACATCGGATACGCCAGCGGTCGCGCATGAGGCCGCGGGAGACACCCTCACCCATCGCCTTGCGGCCGAGCAGCACCGCCTCGACGCAGAGGAATTCGGCGGTCGGGTCGAGGTCGACCTCCAGCCGGCGGGTGAGTGAGGCATTGTCGAAGAGGATCGTTTCCTGCGGCAGCCAGTGGACGCGCGCGCCCGCGGCGGCGCTGATCCGCGTCTCGACTGAGGCGGTGCCGGACGAGGCCTTGTAGATCTTCTCGCAGGCCTGCGTCGTCGCGGTCACGAAGGTGCCGGGGCCTGCGGCGACCGACCAATCCATGCGGTCGCCGCCCGTGAGCCCGCCGCCGGTATTGATGAGCACCGCCTCCAGTTCGGCGGTAAAGGTCTCGGGCAGCCGGATCTTGGCCGCCCCTTCCTGGTAGAGCTCGGCGATGCGCGTGCGACCGCCGAGCGCTTTCGTCACAAGCCTTCCGACGCCCCGGGAGCGCTGAGGTCTGATGTCACTTGCCGGCTGCACGTTGTCCCCTGCCCGCCTTCTGTCGTCGAGGCGGTTATCGTGTTCGAGGCGCAAGCTGTCGTGGTCGCCGTTCCGGCCATCAGCTTGCCTCCCGCATTGCGAAAAAACTCCCACATTCTGTCCGTGGCATCAACCTCGCGGACCGTCTCATCCCCATTCGAGGCGAAGCGGAAGCGGACATTTCGCCCCGGCCAGTCGTGGCTGGCCCCGGCGATCACGTAGGACACCACGTTGGTCCCGCGGCGGCAGCCCGAATAGGTCGAGACCGTCACCTTCTCGCCCGTATCGACGAGCGGACGGCCTTCGCAGCCATTGAGCTCCGCCCAACGCCCGACCGCGGCCTCGCCGCCGTACTGCCAGTAGGGCTGTCCGCCGCCGGCAAACGGATTGACGTGGTCCTTGAGGCCGGAAAACGCGATGATCGAGATCGCCTTGGCCGGATGGCAGCTTTCCTTGTGCGGACGCCACACCCCGTCCTCCTGCTCGGGATAGCCGGCGCGCAGCCCCATCACGAAGCCGGCGGCGGCAAAATCGTCGTGCCCATCGCAGACATATTGCGACAGCATCCGCCCGCCGCCCGAATAGCCGGAGGCATAGATGCGGTCCGGATCGATGCAGAACGTGTCCTTGGCCTTCTCGACCGCATCGCGGATGAACGTGCCTTCGTCGAGGCTGCCCTCGCGGCTCACACCCGGCAGCGGCTTCACACCGGGCACGTTCCAAGCATGGGTGCCGGCAAGCGCGCCGTCGAGGCTTCCTTG
The DNA here is from genome assembly GCA_035299345.1 of Rhizobium sp. GTDB lineage: Bacteria > Pseudomonadota > Alphaproteobacteria > Rhizobiales > Rhizobiaceae > Allorhizobium. Next base: position 3,480 of record DATGWU010000166.1, on the reverse strand, counting down.
AAGCGCCATGACGACGAAGTCCTCGCGCTCGGCCACCTCGTCCCAGCGGCTGCGATTGAGCTGGCCGCGCGGATGGCTGTTGGAACCATGGAAGTCGAAGACCAGCGGCACCTTGCGGTCGCCGGTATAGGTCGCCGGGATGAAGTAGACTGCGTGCCGGTCGTGTCCCGCGGAACGGATCGTCATGTCGTGACGGCCGACGGGCATCGGTGTTCCGCAGCCCGTCGCGGCCGATGCATGGCCTGTCATGAACGCAAAAAAGAGAAAGACCGTCGCGAGCAGACCAACGAGGTCTCGCGCCCGCAACGGCTTTCGGGCCGTGCTGGATGTCATGGCTGTGCCTTCTGTTAGCAGACGCGGGTAAATACCACGTTCCCCCTCAGCATCAAGCATATATTACTAACATCTCATAAATGATCCGCAACACGTCAGACCGTCAGGTGGCGTCGCGCCTCGGGCGTGTCGAGCGTTTCCGCCGTCCCCTCATGCACGATCTCGCCGCGATCCATGATGTAGACGTGGTCGGCGAGCTCCCGGCAGAAGTCGAGATATTGCTCGACGAGCAGGATCGCCATGCCCGTCGTGTCGCGCAGATAGCGGATCGCCCGGCCTATATCCTTGATGATCGACGGCTGAATACCTTCGGTCGGCTCGTCGAGCACGAGGATCTTCGGCCGCGTCACCATGGCTCGCCCGATCGCAAGCTGCTGCTGCTGGCCACCAGACAGATCTCCGCCGCGCCGACCCAGCATGGATTGCAGCACCGGAAACAGGCTGAAGATGTCGTCCGGAATGAACCGATCCTTGCGGCCGAGCGGCGCATAGCCGGTCTCGAGGTTTTCCTTGACCGTCAGCAACGGAAAAATCTCACGTCCCTGCGGCACATAGCCGACGCCTCTGCGCGCCCGGTTGAACGGCGCCATGCCGTCGAGCTTCGTGCCGTCGAAGGCGATCGTGCCGGCGGAGACCGGATGCTGGCCGGTGATCGCCCTGAGGAGCGAGGACTTGCCGACACCGTTGCGTCCCAGCACACAGGTGATCTTGCCCATCTCCGCATTGATCGACACACCACGCAGTGCCTGCGCCGCACCGTAATGGAGATTGATGTTTTCGACTGTCAGCATGGGTACATCCCCGTTGTCTTGAATCCACCTCCCCCTTGAGGGGGGAGGTCGCAGCGAAGCTGCGGGTGGGGGTGATCTACCGCAACCACTCACCCCACCCCGGCGCGTTCCGCCGACCCTCCCCCTCAAGGGGAGGGTGAAGGCATCACCGCCCTAGATAATTCTCGATGACCTTCTGGTCGTTCGAGACGAAATCAATCGAGCCCTCGGCGAGCACCGCGCCTTCCGCGAGGCACGTCACCTTGACCCCGAGGTCGCGGATGAAGCCCATGTCGTGCTCGACGACGACGACGGAGCGGGTCTTGGCGATCTCCTTCAGGAGCACGGCCGTCTCAGCCGTCTCGGCATCGGTCATGCCGGCGACCGGCTCGTCGACGAGCAGAAGCTTCGGTTCCTGGGCGAGCAGCATGCCGATTTCCAGCCACTGCTTCTGACCATGGGAGAGATTGGCGGCGAGATCGTCCTTGCGGCCGGTGAGACGAATCGTTTCGAGGATTTCCTCGATGCGGCCCTTGTCCTCCGCGCTAAGGCGATAGAACAGCGTCGCGAAAACGCCGCGCTTGCGGTTGAGCGCCAGCTCCAGATTGTCCCAGACGGTGTGGCTTTCGAACACCGTCGGCTTCTGGAACTTGCGGCCGATGCCGAGCTCCGCGATCTCCGCCTCGTCCTTTTTCGTCAGGTCGATCTTGCCGCCGTCGAAGAAAACCTCGCCCTCATCGGGCCGTGTCTTGCCGGTGATGATGTCCATCATCGTCGTCTTGCCGGCACCGTTCGGGCCGATGATGGCCCTGAGTTCGCCCGGCTCGACGATGAGAGATAGCGAGTTCAGCGCCTTGAAGCCGTCGAAGGAAACGGAGACGCCGTCGAGATAGAGCAGGCTGGAGGTGGTCTTGTCGCTCATGGTCTCACTCCGCAGCTATCGGGGCCGGTTGGGGTTTCGCGCCGGGCTCCGCCGCATCCTTGTCGGCGGCGTCCCGATAGTCCCGCCGCCGGGCGAGGTACTGCTGCACCGTGCCGACGATACCCTTGGGCAGGAAGAGCGTGACGCCGATGAAGAGGCCGCCGAGCGCGAAGAGCCAGAGGTCGGGGAAGGCGCCGGTGAAATAGCTCTTGCCGACGTTCACGAGGATTGCTCCAATGATCGGCCCGATCAGCGTGCCGCGCCCGCCGACCGCCGTCCACACGACCACTTCGATGGAGTTGGCAGGCGCGAACTCGCCCGGATTGATGATGCCGACCTGCGGCACGAAGAGCGCACCGGCGATCCCTGCCATCATCGCCGAGACGGTGAAGGTGAAGAGCTTGATATTCTCGACCCGGTAGCCGAGGAAGCGCACCCGGCTTTCCGCATCGCGCACACCGACCAGCACCTTGCCGAACTTCGACCGCGTAATCGCCGAGGCGAGCACCAAGCAGAGTGCGAGGAAGAGCGCCGAGAGGGCAAAGAGCACTGCGCGCGTCCCGTCCGCCTGGACGGAGAAACCGAGGATCTCCTTGTAGTCGGTCAAGCCGTTATTGCCGCCGAAACCCATGTCGTTGCGGAAGAAGGCGAGCATCAGCGCATAGGTCATCGCCTGGGTGATGATCGAGAGATAGACGCCGTTGACGCGGCTCCGGAAGGCGAACCAGCCGAACACGAAGGCGAGCAAACCCGGCACGAGAAGCACCATCGTCATTGCGACCGGGAACAAGTCCATGCCGTGCCAGAACCACGGCAGTTCCTTCCAGTTCAGGAACACCATGAAATCGGGCAGGACGGGATCGCCGTAGACGCCGCGCGAACCGATCTGGCGCATCAGATACATGCCCATCGCGTAGCCGCCGAGCGCGAAGAAAGCGCCGTGACCGAGCGAGAGGATGCCGCAATAGCCCCAGACGAGGTCGAGCGCGAGCGCCAGGAGCGCATAGCAGAGATACTTGCCGAAGAGTGACATGATGTAGGTCGGCACATGCAGCGGGCTGTCCAGCGGCGCCATGAGATTGAGCGCCGGAATGAGCAGGGCGAAAGCGACGAGGATGCCGACGGCAATGACGATCTTGCCTTCGAGTGCACGCAGGATGAAGCCGGTAATCACGCTTCCACCGCCCTTCCCTTGAGCGCGAAGAGGCCGCGCGGACGCTTCTGGATGAAGAGGATGATGAGGACCAACACGAGGATCTTGCCGAGCACTGCACCGACGGAAGGTTCGAGGAACTTGTTGAGGATGCCGAGCGACAAGGCGCCGACCAGAGTGCCCCAGAGATTGCCGACGCCGCCGAAGACCACGACCATGAAACTGTCGATGATGTAGGACTGGCCAAGGTTCGGAGAGACGTTGTCGATCTGGCTGAGCGCCACCCCGGCGATGCCGGCGAT
>DATGWU010000165.1:0-8504 GCA_035299345.1 Rhizobium sp. | reverse complement strand
AGGATCACGCCGGCTTCGGCGAGCTTCTCCGCGACGGCCCGACCCAGCCCTTTCGAACCGGCGCAGACCAGCGCCCGCTTGCCTTTGATGCCCAAGTCCATGGTTCACTCCTGTCATGATGTTGAAAGTCTGCAGGGCCGGACAAAGCCGGCCCGGTCGGGCGGCGACGCCGTCACGCCCTGCGCGCCATGTCTGCGACCGCTTCCGAAAGGAGCGCGATCTCCGGCATGGTGTTGAGATAGCTGACGGAGGCACGTGCAATCTGGTCCAGTCCGCGCGCCGTCATGTCGAGAGGCGTATAAGGGACGCCGTTCGCACCGATCGCAATCCCACTTTCGGCGAGCCGCGCACGGACCTCTGGCGGCGCCATGCCCTCGACGGTGAAGGAGACGATCCCCGAGCGCTGCGAACCGAGATCCCGCACGGTGATATTCGGGATGCTGCGAAGATTGTCGCGAAGCGTGTTCGCCAGCGAAGCGATCCTGTCGCGGATGGCCTCGATGCCGAGCGACCTGGCCTGGCGGATGGCGTCACCGAGGCCGAGCAGCAGGGCCGGAGAGTTTTCGCTCGCTTCGAAGCAGCGGGCATCGTCGCGGACATTGACCTTGCCGCCGACGATCGGAGCGGAGCCGACGTCCAGATAGGGTGGCGTCAGCTGCGACAGGATCCCTCGCCTGACATAGAGCAGCGCGGTGCCGCGCGGACCCCGGAGGAATTTTCGCCCGGCCGCCTTCAGGACGTCGCATCCGAGTGCCACGACATCGATCGGGATCTGGCCGAGCGCCTGGCCGGCATCGACGAAATAGGGAACGCCCGCCGCCCTCGTCACGCGCCCGACAGCCGCCGCGTCGTTGATCAGGCCACCGTTTGCCGGAAGCCATGTCAGCGACACGAGACGCACCCGCTCGTCCATCATCGATGCGAGTGCCGAGGCGTCGACGCTGCCGTCCTCGTGAACCGGAATGACCTCGATCTGCGCACCGGCACGTTCCGCAGCGGCCTGCATGGTCGCAAGGTTCCCGCCCCATTCCTGCCGCCCGACGAGAATGCGGTCGCCGGCGACAAGCGGTGGCAAGGCCGCGAACGTCATGCCCCAGGCGGCCGATCCGCTCCCCGTGAACGCGATCTCGCCCGGATCGGCACCGATCAGGGAGGCGGCGTCGACGCGCACCGCGTCGAGACGTTCGCTCGCCCTCGCTGCAGTTTCCATCGGGCCGTCGGTGGCTTCCTCGCGCAGATAGTCCCAGATCGTTTCGAGGGTGGACCGGGACGGCAACGAAGCGCCGGAGTGATTGAAATGCACACCCGCTTTGCAGCCCGGCGTTGCCGAGCGGAGCTCTTCGACGTCCAGCACGTCACTCATGCTTCGGGCTCCAGCTCCACCAGCGCCTCGATCTCGACGGTGGCGCCCGCCGGCAGCGCCGCGACGCCGACCGCCGCGCGGGCGTGTCGCCCTGCATCGCCGAACACGCCGACAACCAGATCCGAAGCCCCGTTGGCGACTTCCGATTGCTTTTCGAAATCGGGAGCCGAGGCGATGTAGACACCGAGGCGCACGACGCGCCGGACGGACGCCAGTGCGCCGCCGGTCGCTGCGGCGATCTGGGAGAGGACGCTGATTGCGGCGCACTCGGCGGCGACGCGGCCCTCCTCGATCGAAACGCCGGCGCCGACCGCCCCTGTCAGGACAGCACCGTTCCTGGTGCTGATCTGCCCCGACACGACGAGAAGATCGCCGGTTCGGACGGTGGAGACGTAGTTCGCCGCCGGGGCCGAGGCGACCGGCAAACGATGACCGAGCGCGGAAAGTCTGGATGCAATGGTTTCTGACATGGCTATCTCCCTGAGAATTGCCCGGAGAATGCACGGCAACGCCGATTGCTTCCAATTCAAACCTCGCTATCGTGCAATCGATTGAACTAATGTCATAACTTGAGGGATATTCATGCGCGCATCCGCCGTCCTGCCGCCGCTGCAGGCTTTGCGGGCCTTCGAGGCTGTCGGCCGCCTGCTGAGCTTCCGGCGTGCCGGCGAGGAACTCCTCATCACCCAGAGCGCCGTGAGCCACCACATAAGGCAGCTTGAGGACGTGCTCGGCGTGCGCCTCTTTGTCCGCAAGGCCAAGAGCATAGAGCTGACGCCCGAAGGTGCCGCTTATCTGGATAGAACAACCGAGGCCTTCGCGATCATCGCCGGTGCGACGGCAGATGCGCGCCGGCAGGCTGGACGACAGACGGTGCGGGTGAGCGTCCTGCCCTCCTTCGCCGCCAACTGGCTGGTATCGCGCCTTCCGGATTTCATGTTGCGGCATCCCGAGATCGACGTCGACCTCGAGCCGACCTTGCGCTTGACGAACTTCATATCGGACGACGTGGACCTCGCCATCCGCTTCGGCCCCGGTCCCTGGCCGGACGTCAGGACGGAGTGGCTGCTGAACGAAGAACTGAGCCCGGTCGTCAGCCCGTCACTCCTCGGAGATGGCTCCGGCTTCATCGAGCCCGCGGACCTGCTGTCGCAGACGCTGCTCGATTCGATGAACCCGCTCGGATGGGAGTTATGGTTCAACGAGGTCGGAGTCGACTGTCGCCGTGCCCGCATCCTGCAGCTCACCGACTACAACATCGCCCTGCAGGCAGCTCTGAACGGCCAGGGAGTCGCGATCGGCCGGCTGCTCCTGATACGCGATCATGTGGCGAGTGGCCGACTGGTGCAGCCCTTCGCCACCACCGTTCGCTCGGAGAAGACGGCCTATTGGCTCGTCATGCCCGAGCATCGGCGGCTCAGCCCCGCCGCCGAATCGTTCCGCGTCTGGCTCAAGGAGCAAGCCGCGTCGGTGAAGACCGGCCAAGCTGACCGGTGACGGCCTCAGGCGTCGTATTCTCCGTCGGTGACATGCTCCAGCCAATCCACAGCCTTGCCACCGAGCGCCTCCTGGATGGCGATATGCGTCATCGCCGTGGTCGGCCCTACACCGTGCCAGTGCTTCTCTCCCGGTTCGAACCATACGACGTCGCCCGGCCGGATTTCTTCGACCGGCCCGCCGAAGCGCTGGGCCCGGCCCAGCCCGGAGGTCACGATGATGACCTGCCCCAGGGGATGCGTATGCCAGGCGGTTCGTGCACAGGGCTCGAAGGTGACCGTGTTACCGGCGGCCCGCGCGGGATCCTTCGCCGCAAAGAGAGGATCGATTCTCACGGTTCCGGTAAACCATTCGGACGGGCCTTTGGCGGACGGCCTGCTGCCTGCTCTGTGAATTTCCGCGTTCGTCGCTCCCGGTTCGATTGTCAGGATACCTTCGGGACGTCAGGTTCTCACAGACGCTGCGTCACCGAAAGCTCGCTTTTCCACATGGCTCGGCAAGGACGGGCGCATCCGACAAGACCGGTGTGGCCCCTATGCCTTTTTCATAGCTGCGAGCCGGCGGCTGACGTCGGCGGCGAGCGCGCGGGCGTGCCGACCGATCGTAATGGTCTGGTGGTTGCCGGAGACATCGACCCATTCCGCCGCCGTCAGGTAAGGCTCCCAGATGAGCTTCGGGTCACAATCGACCGGCGAACCGCCCTCGGTCCGGTAGAAGACCAGAGGCCCCTCGTACCGCGACGGGCGGAAGAGCCCCTTCATCCGCAGGAGCTGCCGGGCCGCGAGATCATAGGCCGGCGGATAGCCGCCGAGCCACTGCGGCACGAAGGTCGGGTAGGTTTCCATCTTTGGGCTCAGGAAACGGAAGGCGAGACGCCGGAGCGTGCGCCGCAACTTCGCCAGGCGTCCACCGCCGAGTCGCACCTGTGACGCTTCCCCGGCAGGTTCCTCGGCGGTCGTGGCCGGCGCCTGTCCACCCCTGGAAAGCAGACGCCCGGCTGCGAAGTCGAGCCATATGCGCAGCGGCCAGGCATGCTCGCTCTGCGGGCTGTCGACGAGGGCCAGGAAATCCACCCCGACACCGCGGGCGGCAAGCGCGCGGGAGAGTTCAAGCGCGACGAGGCCGCCGAAGGAATAGCCGACAAAACGATAGGGCGGAGAGATCGCCGATGTGTCGAGTTCGGCGAGGCAGGCTGCGACCTCGTCGGCGATCACCGCAGGCGTTGAAGCAGGGCGGCTGAACGGCGTGAGCGCCATACCGTAGACCGTCCCGTCGAAGGCGAGTGCATTGACGAAATCCTTCAGTTCGAGAAAGCAGCTCGCACCGCCGGCAAAGACCACGAGCGTCTCCGGCGAGCTGCCCGCGCGAATCCGGATCCGTTTCGGGACGTTCCGGTAGGAGCCGTCGGCCATCGCGCCCGCGAGATCGCGAAGCGTAGGCCATAGATAGAAGCTGTTGACGTCGAGCTCGATGCCGCTCGCCTGCCAGACCGCGTCGATAAATTTCAGCGCGCGGTTGATGTTGAAGACGTCGACGAGGACGGTTTCGGCCGAAATCTCGCGGCGCTGCACGGTGCGCGCGACCTCAAGAAGGAGACGTTCAAACGCAACCCTGTCATCCTGCTCCGTCCGCACAGCAAGATGCCCCTCCATATCTACCATCCCCTCACTGCTCGTCACATGCCCGCGTCAAATCTGGTGCGTGGGAGGCAGGATCGGGGAAGGACGTTTCGCTTCCGTTAAAGCGGTGCGCCCGGACATCTCCGTACTAAAGCAGGCCGAGTTCGGCGAGTTCCCGACGCAGGTCGTCCGGCATGTCCTCGATATCGGCACCCGAAGCGTTGAGGTCCCTCGGCGCGGCGTCTGCATCGAGATAGCGCCAACCCTGGAAGGGACGGCGCGGCGCCGGCGCAACCTCGATGACCTCCGGTCCGAGGATCAGCTCGCAGCGGCCGATGCCGTCGCCGCCGGTGAAGGTCTTGACGTCGAGGAGCCGCTGGCGCGCGGCGACCTGTCCCTTGATGATCCAGTAGAGCGAGCCGCCGTCGAGCAGTTCTTCCGCGCGCTTGGGCACCATGCGGGTGACGTGGGAGCTATGCGGTTCGAGGCCCGCGGCAATGGCCGTCAGCGAGCGCTCGGCGACCCATTGCCTGAGATCCTCGAGCGACTCCGCGCCGACGCAGAGCTTGATCAGATGCAGTGTCATGGCGACGGTGATACGCCTTTGGGCGGGACGGTCAAGCCCCGCCGGACAGACGTGCCGTCAACACTCGACGACGTTGACCGCAAGCCCGCCGAGCGAGGTTTCCTTGTACTTCTCGCTCATGTCGTGGCCGGTCTGGCGCATGGTCTCGACGCAGGCGTCGAGCGGCACGAAATGCTCGCCCGTTCCCTTCAAGGCGAGCGACGCCGCCGTCACCGCCTTCACGGCGCCGAGCGCATTTCGCTCGATGCAGGGCACCTGCACGAGGCCCGCGACAGGGTCGCAGGTCATGCCGAGGTGATGCTCCAGCGCGATCTCGGCGGCATTCTCGATCTGCTCGGGCGAACCGCCCATGACCGCCGCGAGGCCTGCCGCCGCCATCGCGGAAGCCGACCCCACCTCCCCCTGGCAGCCGACTTCCGCGCCGGAGATCGAGGCATTGTGCTTGATGATGCCGCCGATCGCAGCGGCCGTCAGGAGGTAGTCGCGGATGCCTTCCTGGTCGGCGTCCGGGTGGAAATGCAGGTAGTAGCGAACCGTCGCCGGCACGACGCCGGCCGCCCCGTTGGTCGGCGCGGTCACTACGCGACCACCGGCGGCATTCTCCTCGTTGACCGCCATCGCGTAGACCGAGAGCCAGTCGTTGGCGAGCAGCGGGTTCTGTCGGTTGGAGCGCCACTCTTCCTCGAGCTTGTCATGGATCGACCGGGCCCGGCGCTTGACGTTCAGCCCGCCCGGCAGGCGGCCTTCCTGCTTGAGCCCGCGATCGATGCAGCCGCTCATCGCCTCCCAGATGCGGTCGAGACCGGCGTCGAGTGCGGTGCGATCCATCACCGTCTCCTCGTTCGCCCGCTTCATCTGGGCGATGGTGAGGCCGGAGCGGCGCGCCATCTCGAGCATTTCCTTCGCCGTGGCGAAGGGATAGGGCACCTTCTGGGTCGCCGCCTGCTTCTTCTGCTTCTGCATGGCGGCAAGTTCGGTGTCGGTGACGACGAAGCCGCCGCCGATCGAATAATAGACGGTGGTGAGCAGCACCCGCCCGTCGCGGTCGAGGGCGGTGAAGCGCATGCCGTTCGCGTGCCCCGGCAAGGGCACCTTCTTGTCGTAGACCAGATCGTCCTTCGGCACGAAACGGTAGGCGGGATGGCCGGGCGGCGCCACCTTCCCTTCGTGCTCGACAGCGGTGATGATATCGTCCATCCGGTCCGGATCGACGCGGTCCGGCTCCTCGCCCGTCAAGCCGATGATGACCGCGCGCCCGGTGCCGTGGCCGATGCCGGTATAGGCGAGCGATCCGTGCAGGCTGACCTTCAGCGCCGCCACCGCGGCACCGCTCGGCCGTGGCCAGTCATCCGAGAGGATGAGATCGAGAAAACGCTTGGCGGCCGTCATCGGCCCCATCGTGTGGGAGCTCGACGGGCCGATCCCGATCTTGAATACGTCGAAAACAGAAAGAAACATGTGCGGGCGCGCCTCAGGAGATCCGAAAACTTGAATCGTGAGGCTAGACTATGACCAGAAGCCGGCGCGGCGGGCAACCGACATCCGCTTTAGCTGGCGCGACATCGAAAGCGAGGCCAAAAACGACGACAGCGCGGTCCTTGCGAACCGCGCTGCGGAATTCTCGTCAAAAACGAGTTCAGATGGTTCCGAAAAGATAGGCCAGGAACAAAATGCCTGCAAATCCCGTCAACGCCCGCAGGGTAACGCCCCAGCAAGACTTCTGGATGCTATCTTCCATTATCACTCCGATTGTTCGCCTATGGCGAAAAGCCGTCCCCCGACCGCTTTTCCGGGATCGGTCTATTCAAATTCACGGGCTCTCGCAACTGCAAAAATGGCAAAACAGTGGCACGTTCCGCAGGGTAGCCATTCCAAAAACGCATGGATTTATGCAATTTCAAACGGTTAGATCGAATTTTGCATAATTCTTATAGAGCTGCCACCGGCCACAATCCCTGCCAAAGTCTTACAAAACTGTGAATACTTGTCCGACGACCGGCCGGCGGCTTAATCTTCCCGCCAGCAACCACGGGAATCGCCATGACATTCATCGACCTTTTCGCCCTCGCGCTTTTCCTGGTGCTCTGGGTCGTCTTCTCCTGGCTGACCGGCGGTGCAAAGATCCTCAACCGCCCGAGCCTGACCCAGGCGATGGCCGAGCGGCGGCGGGAATGGATCCACAATTCGCTGACCCGCGACCTCAAGATGATCGATACGCAGATTCTGGCCGGCCTGCAGAATGGCACGGCCTTCTTCGCCTCGACCTCGATTTTCGCGATCGGCGGCTGCTTCGCGCTGCTGGGCGCGACCGAACAGGTCGATACCGTTTTCCGCGACCTGCCCTTCATCACCTATAGCGGCCGTTCCGGTTTCGAGTTCAAGGTCATCGGGCTCACCACGATCTTCGGCTACGCCTTCTTCAAGTTCGGCTGGTCCTACCGCCTGTTCAACTACTGCACGATTCTCTTCGGCACGCTGCCGATGACGGAGAACGCCAAGAAGAACCCGCAGGAGACCGAACGCATGGCGGAACGGGTCATCCGCATGAACATCATCGCTGCAAAGCAGTTCAATGCCGGCCTTCGCGCGATTTTTCTGTCGATAGGCTACCTGGGGTGGTTCGTCAGCCCTTACGTCTTCGTGGGAACATCGCTTATCATCTTCTTCGTACTGGTACGCCGACAGTTTTTCTCCGATGCGCGTCTTGCGTTGATGACCGACACGGCGCCTTGAAAACGACCAGATTGGACGCTGTGGCATGACCCCTCCGCGCCGGTGCGCGGAGCAGATTTCTCGCATGCGAAGGATCGATCGTGGCCGCAGTCCCAGACACTGACAATCGCCCTGCAACCTCGAGGCGGATCGGTCTGCTCGATACCGCACGCGGGATCGCGCTCGTCGCGATGGCGTCCTACCACTTCACCTGGGATCTGGAATTCTTCGGCTACATCGAACCCGGCACGGCGACGCAAGGGCTATGGAAACTCTATGCCCGCGCCATCGCCTCGAGCTTCATCTTCATGGCGGGCGTCAGCCTTGTGCTCGCCCACTACCCGACGCTGAAGGTGCAATCGTTCGTGAAGCGGCTTGCGATGGTGGCCGGCGCGGCAATCGCCATCACCGTCGCGACAGCGGTCGCCATGCCGGACGGCATCATCTTTTTCGGCATCCTGCACCATATCGCCGCGGCGAGCGTGATCGGCCTTCTGTTCCTGAGGCTACCGCCGGCGCTGACGGCTCTTTGCGCGCTCGCCGCCCTCGCCGCACCTTCCTATCTCCGCTCGGAGGCGTTCGACGCGCCTTACCTGCTGTGGATCGGCCTTTCCGCGCATCTACCGCGTTCGAACGACTACGTGCCGCTGCTTCCCTGGATCGGCGCCTTCCTGCTGGGGATCGCCGCGGCGCGGACGGCGCGTGCCGCCGGCTGGCTCGACACGCT
>DATGWU010000164.1:0-2558 GCA_035299345.1 Rhizobium sp. | reverse complement strand
CGCCGAACCGACTCTTACGAGCCGGCACCCCGCCACGAATACGAATCCCGCCTTCAGCCCGCCGACAGGGCTCTCGAAACACAGCAGCCGGCTTCGACCTTGCGCCGGGAACCCGGTCTGTCACTTCGTGAAAGCATCCTGAAGAAGCCTCTCTCCAGCCGCTACCGCAAGGACTGAGGCGCAGGAAGACAAAGCCCGCACCTCAGCACATCCTCTCCCAGCTCTCGTCCATCTGGTTGCGGAACCAGGTCATCTGACGCTTCGCATATTGCCGCGTGGCGGCCGACGCCTTTTCGATGACCTCCTCGCGGCTCATCTCGCCCTTGAGCATCGCCGCGATCTGTGACACGCCGATCGCCTTCATCACCGGCATTTCCGGCGGCAGGTCGAGTGCCAGCAGCGCCTCGACCTCCTCGATCGCACCGCCGTCGAGCATCTTCGAAAACCGCCGGTCGATGCGCGAATAGAGGACGTCCCGCTCCGGCAGCACGATGCGCTTCTGCGCTCGCGCCGGATCGACGATCACCGGCCCCGCTTTGCCCTGGAACTCGGAAATCGACCGGCCGGTCGCCGTCACCACCTCGAGTGCCCGGAGAATCCGCTGCCCGTCCTGCGGATTGAGCTTCGCCGCGGTCGTCGGGTCGTCACGCTCCAGCAGCGCGTACAGGGCAGCAGGTCCCTCCTCGGCGAGACGTTGCCGTAAGTTTTCCCGGATCTCGGGCGGAATCTGCGGCATGTCCGAAAGCCCGCCGGTCAGCGCCTTGAAATAGAGGCCGGTGCCGCCGACGATCACCGGAAGCATCCCTTCCGCCTTCAGCCGCGCGAGAACCTCGCTGACCTCCCTCAGCCAGTCGCCGGTCGAGTATGCCGCACCCGCCGCCACGTGGCCGTAGAGATGATGCGGAACACCCTCCATCTCCTCGTCCGAAGGCCGGGCCGTCAGAAGCCGTAGCGTGTCGTAGACCTGCATGCTGTCGGCATTGACGACCACACCGCCGTGGCGTTTCGCAAGCGCAAGCGCCAACGCGGACTTGCCGCTTGCCGTCGGCCCGGTTATCAGGATCGCGTCGATATCGTCCACAGGGTTCCTCATCATGGCCTTCGTTGCCACGCTTCTTGCCAATCCGTCAAATCCCGCCGTCACCCCGGCCCTCGCCGAGAAAGCTGCGGAAGCGGTCGGCGCCTCCGGCCTCTACTGGCTCGCCGACGGCGTCGCCTGCGACATCGTGCTGAAGGACGGCAGCGATCCGGTCGAGGCGAACGTCGACATCCGGGCGATCCTCGAAACGGCCCCGGTCGACCTCGCGATCCAGAATACCGACCACCGGCGCAAGAAGTTCCTGATCGCCGACATGGATTCGACGATGATCGGCCAGGAATGCATCGACGAGCTCGCCGCCGAAGTCGGATTGAAGGACAAGGTCGCGCAGATCACCGCCCGTGCCATGAACGGAGAGATCGCCTTCGAGCCGGCGCTGCGCGAACGCGTGGCCCTCCTGAAAGGCCTGCCCATCTCCGTCGTCGACGAGGTGATCGAGAAGCGCATCACGCTCACGGCCGGCGGACCGGAACTGATCGCCACCATGAAGGCGCGCGGCTTCCACACCGCGCTCGTCTCCGGCGGCTTCACCGTCTTCACCAACCCTATTGCCGACCGCCTCGGCTTCCACGAGAACCGCGCCAATATCCTGCTCGAGAAGGACGGTTACCTGACCGGCGAAGTGGCCGAACCGATCCTCGGCAAGCAGGCCAAGGTCGATGCGCTCACCGAAATCTGCGAGCGGCTCGGGATCACTCCGCACGACGTGATCGCCGTCGGCGACGGTGCCAATGACCTCGCAATGCTCGGCCTCGCCGGCAGCGGCGTCGCGCTGCATGCGAAGCCCGCGGTGGCGGCCCAGGCGAAAATCCGCCTCGACCACTGCGATCTCACCGCCCTTCTCTACCTGCAGGGCTACCGCAAGACCGACTTCGTTTTCCCCTGACCGCTCGGGGGCGCCATGGTCATCACCGAAACGCCACGGCTGATCGTCCGCAACTGGACGGATACCGACCGCGACCTCTTTCGCGAGATCAATGCCGACCCGAAGGTGATGGAGTTCTTTGCGATGCGCCGGACGCGTGCGGAAGCCGACGCGATGATGGACCTCCTGCGGGACATGATCGACGAGACCGGCTACGGCTTCTATGCACTGGAGCTGAAGGAAACGACCGAGCCGATCGGTTTCTGCGGGCTCGCCGAGGCGAAGATCGCTCCCGTCCTCCCCGAAGGCACGATCGAGATCGGCTGGCGACTTGCGACCCGTTTCTGGGGCAACGGCTACGTGACGGAAGCAGCGCGCGCATTGTTGCGCTTCGCCTTCGAGGAGAAGAGCCTCGATGAAGTCGTCTCCTTCGCGGTCGCCGACAATCTCCGTTCACGGGCGGTCATGGAGCGGATCGGAATGAGACGCGATATCGACGGCGATTTCGACCATCCGCGCGTCCCTGACACCCATCCGCACCTGCAGCGCCACGTTCTCTACCGGATCGGCAGAGGCGACGTCTGATCGCTCCGC
>DATGWU010000163.1:0-3027 GCA_035299345.1 Rhizobium sp. | reverse complement strand
GCAGAAGCGCCACCGCGATCCCGCCGATGACGGTGACGAGAAGCACGCCGCCGACGATCAGAAGCGTGTTCCACAGCGACTGGAAAAAGGCCGGGTCGGTGTAGAAATAACGGTAGTTGAAGAGGCCCGCGAAGCTGACATTGGCCGGGTTCAGGAGATTGTAGTTCTGGAAAGAAAACCAGAGCGTCATCGCCAGCGGCACGATCATCCAGATCAGCAGAAGCCCGACCGACGGCGCCATCATCATGCGCGCCAGTCCCCGTGTGTTTTCCGTCGCCATGGCGTAGCCACCTTGAATTCCGAGGGAGAGGCGGGGCCTGTCCGTCGGTTCGTTGATCCTCCACCGGGCTGCTCGCCCCCGCCTGGCAGGGGAGAACGATGCCGATGTCCGCACCGCCCGGACCGCAATCCGGGCGGCGTTGCTTTCGGGAGGTCGAATTACTTGATGTATCCCGCGCGGGTCATCTCGCGTTCGGAGAGGCTCTGTGCCTGGGCGAGCGCGTCATCCACCGACATCTGGCCGGCAAGGGCGGCCGAGAAGAGCTGTCCGACCGAGGTGCCGAGGCTCTGGAACTCGGGGATCGCCACGAACTGGACGCCGACATAGGGCACCGGCTTGACGCTCGGGTTCTTCGGGTCCGCAGCGTTGATGGAGTCGAGCGTCATCTTCGCGAAGGGTGCCGCCTTCTGGTATTCCGGGTTCTCATAGAGCGAGGTGCGCGTGCCGGGGGGAACGTTCGCCCAGCCCTCCTTGGCTGCGACGAGGTCGAGATAGCCCTTGCCGGTCGCCCAGGCGATGAACTTCTCCGCGGCTTCCGCCTTCTGCGAGCCCGCCGGGATCGCGAGGTTCCAGGCCCAGAGCCAGTTGCCGCGCTTGCCGAGACCAGTATCGGGGGCGAGCGCAAAGCCGACCTTGTCGGCGACCGTCGAATCCTTCGGATTGGTGACGAAGGAGGCTGCGACCGTGGCGTCGATCCACATGCCGCACTTGCCCTGCTGGAAGAGCGCGAGGTTCTCGTTGAAGCCGTTTGAGGAGGCGCCCTGCGGGCCGGCGTCGTTCATCAGCTTGACGTAGAAGTCGAGCGTGTTCTTCCATTCCGGCTGGTCGAACTGCGGCTTCCAGTTCTCGTCGAACCAGCGGGCGCCGAAGGCGTTGGCGGTCGCCGTCAGGAAGGCCATGTTCTCGCCCCAGCCGGCCTTGCCGCGCAGGCAGATGCCGTTGATGCCGTTCTCGCGATCGGTCATCTTGCGCGCCGCATCGGCCACGAAGTCCCAGGTCGGGGCGTCGGGCATGGTGAGCCCGGCCTTCTCCATCAGGTCCTTGCGGTACATCACCATCGAGCTTTCGCCGTAGAAGGGTGCCGCATAGAGCTTGCCATCGTCGCCGGTGAGACCCGAGCGGATCGCCGGCAGCAGATCATCGACGTCGTAATCGGCGCCGAGATTGTCGAGTGGCAGCAGCCAGCCCTGCTTGGTCCAGATCGGAACTTCGTAGGTGCCGATGGTCATGATGTCGTACTGGCCGCCCTTGGTGGCGATGTCAGTCGTCACGCGCTCGCGCAGCACGTTTTCCTCGAGCGTGACCCACTCGACCTTGATGTCGGGGTTCTTGCTGGTGAAATCGTCCGTCAGTCCCTGCATGCGGATCATGTCGCCGTTGTTCACGGTCGCGATCGTCAGCGTCTCGGCCGAGGCGATCCCGGCGAGCGCGAGGGCCGAGCAGGCGCCCAGCAACAAGGTTTTCAGTGTCATGTCTTCCTCCCCAAAATGAGCATTTGCGCTGTTAATGGGCAAATACTCAATTTGGGGGCGAAAAATGTCAATGCAGATTCCATGCTGCAGTGCCGCACGGATCGGCCAACCCGTTGTCCAGGAAACAGAAAATTTCCCTCCGCGGTATGGATGGAGGGGATGAGAGAACGGGCGCGCCGCCTGTCGGTATGGTTCAGATGGCGAGCTGAGTCCCGAAGATCTGCAGGATGACCGTCAACGTCAGCACGGTCACCAGCAGCGACAGGATGATCGCGACGGAGGTCTCCTCGCCGAAATAGCCGTAGCGGCTGGCAAACACATAGGCACCCGCGCCGATCGGCTGGGCCGCCATGACGACGGCGGTGGCAAACCAGATGTCGATGCCGGTTCCGACCAGGGCGAGCAACACGGCCAGCGTGACGACGGGCTGCAGCACGATCTTGATGAGGGCGGTCGGGCCGACCCATCCGAACCTGGCGGAAAGCGCCTTTCTGGAGATCTGGATGCGGGCGAGACCGAGGCCGAGGGCGAAGAGGGCGGTCGACCCGGCCGCATTCGCGAGGAACTGGGTGAACGACACGGCGACGCCCGGCAGGGGAATGCGCAGGAGCGCGAAGGCCGCACCCGCGAGCACCGCCAGCGTGAGCGGGTTCTTGAGCGTCGTCGTCAGGGCGCGCTTCAGGCTCGTGAGCAGCCCGACATTCGTCCGGCCGGCGATGTCGTGGGTGACGATGACGGTCATGATTGCCGGGATGTTGTGGAGGATGGTGGCGATCGCCGCCGGCACCGCCGCCTGCGGGCCGAAGGCGGCGACAAGGATCGGGATGCCCATATAGCCGGTCGTTCCGTAGCACGACGCCATGCCGACCAGGGAGGATTGCGGCGAGCGGACACCGCGCGTCCAGGCAAGCACGTTCCCGGCGACATAGGCCGCGGCGATGCCGGTGAGGGTGGCCAGCACGAAGCGCCATTGCGCGAGGTCGTTCGGATCGGCACGCGCGACCGCGAGGAAGAGCAGCGCCGGAAGCGCGATGTAGAGGACGTATTCGTTGATCAGCTTTTCGGCTTCCGCGCTGAACTGGTTCCGGCGACCGAAGAGGTAGCCGACCAGAATGACGAGGAAGACCGGGATGACGATCTCAATCATGCAACTCACGCCTTTTGCTGTTCGTCGGAAACCGGCCGCCGCGATGACGCGGCGGCCGGATGAGGCGGGCGGTCAGGCGGCGACCGGCTGGACGGCGCGGCCGTCGAGGAATTGCCGGGCCATGCCGT
>DATGWU010000162.1:0-6019 GCA_035299345.1 Rhizobium sp. | reverse complement strand
GCCTTCGGGCTCGCCCGCCGCTACGGGCTTTGCGGCTTCGTGCTGAACGACAGCGAGGGCGTCCTGATCGAAATCGAGGGCGGTGCCGTCGAGGAGTTCCGCGCGGCGCTGCGGGCTGAGGCGCCGGTGCTCGCCCGCATCGATGCGGTGGAGGTCGAGGAGCGGCCGCTCGGTCACGATGCGGATTTCGTGATTGCAGAAAGCCGCGGCGGCAGTGCGGCGACCCGGATCGGCGCCGATGCCGCCACCTGTCCGGACTGCCTGCGGGAACTGCGCGATCCCAAAAGCCGCTTCTTCGGCTACGCCTTCGTCAACTGTACCCATTGCGGCCCGCGCTACACCATAACCCGCGCGTTGCCCTACGACCGGGCGCAGACGTCGATGGCGGGTTTTGCCGTGTGCCCGGCCTGCGCTGCCGACTACCGCGATCCTGAAAACCGACGGTTCCATGCCGAGCCGGTCGCTTGTCCGGACTGCGGGCCGCGCCTCAGCCACACGATCGAGGAGATTGCCGCGGCCCTCCTCGATGGCCGGATCGTCGCGCTGAAGGGGATCGGCGGCTTCCACCTGATGTGCGACGCGCAGAACGCCGACGCGATCGCCGAACTGCGGCGGCGAAAGGCCCGCGACGAGAAGCCCTTTGCCGTTATGGTCGCGGATATGGAGGCGGCGCGCTGCTTCGCCGCTCCGAGCGCGGCGGAGGAGGACCTGCTGTCGAGCGTTGCCCGTCCGGTGGTGCTCGTCGATGGGCGGGGCAGGTTGCCGGCGGGGATTGCCCCCGGTCTTTCCCGCATCGGCGTCATGCTCGCCTATGCGCCGGTTCATCACCTGCTGTTCGACGAACTATCGCGGCGATCTACGGGGGAGCCGGTCGCGCTGGTCGCGACGAGCGCCAATCCGGGTGGCGAGCCGCTCGCCGCCTCCAACGAGGACGCGGAGCGCCGCCTCGCGACGATCGCCGACCTCATCGTCACCCATGACCGCGACATCCTCGTCAGGGCGGACGATTCGGTAATGCAGGTCGTCGCCGGTGCCCCGGCCTTCCTGCGGCGCGCCCGCGGCTTCGTGCCGGAACCGGTCGACCTCGGATCGGATGGCCCGTCGGTGATCGCGCTCGGTGCGGACCTCAAGAACACCGTCTGCCTGACCCGCGGGCGCGAGGCCTTTGTCTCCCAGCATGTGGGCGGGCTCGACAACGCCGAGACGCTGCGTTTTCAGCGCGAAACGGTCGAGCATCTCTGCCACATTCTGGCAATCCGCCCGGAATACGCCGCCTGCGATCTGCATCCGGATTTCCGCTCGGTCCGCCTTGCCGAAGATCTCGGTCTGCCGCTCGTGCGCGTACAGCACCATGTCGCCCATGTGGCAGCGGTCGCGGCCGAGCACAGGCTGGACGGCGCCTTGCTGGGGCTTGCTCTCGACGGTCACGGTTACGGCGCCGACGGCGGCATCTGGGGCGGCGAACTGCTGATTCTCGACGGCTGCCGCTGGCAGCGCCGCGGTCATCTCGCGACGCTGCCGCTCGCCGGCGGCGACCGTGCGGCGCGTGAACCCTGGCGGATGGGCGTCGGCGCGCTGGTCGCGGCCGGACGCGGCGATCTCGCCCGCGAAATCTTCGCCCACCTGCCGGAAGCGGGGCGGCTTGCAGCGATGCTGGAAGGCGGCATGCGCGTTGCCGAAACGTCTAGCCTCGGCCGGCTCTTCGATGCGGCGGCGGCGATCGCCGGGACCTGTATGGTTCAGAGTTTCGAAGGACAGGCGGCGATGGAATTCGAGGCCCTTGCGCGCGAGGTGGAGGCGGATACCGGGGGCTACCGGATCGAGAACGGTGTCGTCGACTTCCGGCCGCTGCTGATAGGAATGGCCGAGCGGGGGCTCAAGGGAGTGGACGCGTCCAGCCTCTTTCATGCGACGCTCGTCGCCGGCCTTGCCGAATGGACGCTCGCGACCGCGAGGGCCGTGGGGCTCGACCGCGTCGTGCTTTCCGGCGGCTGCCTCGCCAACCGAAGGCTCGCGGAGGGCCTTCGTGCAAGGCTCTCGGCTGCCGAAATTGAAACCTGGCTGCCGCAGGCGGTGCCCGCCGGTGACGGCGGCCTGTCGCTCGGCCAGGCGGCCTTTGCGCGGCACGTCGTCGCGAACGACAGAACACAACTGGAGGAGCCGTAGGCATGTGTCTTGCGATACCCGTTCAGGTGAAGGAAGTGCTTCCCGGCGAAATGGCGAGGGTGACGCTGGACGGCGTCTCGAAGGTCATTTCGACCGCCCTCGTCGACGACGTTCAGCCCGGGGACTATCTCGTGCTGCATGTCGGCTATGCGCTCGCGAAGATCGAGCCGGAAGAGGCGGAACGGACACTGGAACTGATCCGGCAGGCGGCAGAAGGGGCGGCGGCATGAAGTACATCGACGAATATCGCGACGGCAGGCTCGCCAAGGACATCGCCCGGCAGATCACCGCGCTCGCCGATCCAGATCGGTCCTACCATTTCATGGAGTTCTGCGGCGGTCATACCCACGCGATCTCGCGCTACGGCCTTGAAGACCTGTTGCCCGCCAATGTGCGGATGATCCACGGGCCGGGCTGTCCCGTCTGCGTGCTGCCGATCGGCCGGATCGATGCGGCGATCTCGCTCGCCATGCGCCCGGAAATCACGCTTTGCACCTATGGCGACCTGATGCGCGTGCCGGGCTCGGAGGGATCGAGCCTCCTGAAGGCGAAGGCCGCCGGCGCCGACATCCGCATGGTCTATTCGACACTCGATGCGATCCGCATCGCCGAGCAGGAGCCGCATCGGGAAGTGGTGTTCTTCGCGATCGGCTTCGAGACGACGACGCCGCCGACCGCGATGGCGATCAAGACGGCGATCGCCAGGGATCTGCCGAACTTTTCCGTATTCTGCAACCACGTCCTGACGCCGGCTGCGATCCAGAACATTCTCGAAAGCCCGGATGTCCGCAAACTCGGGACGGTCAAGATCGACGGGTTCATCGGTCCCGCCCACGTCTCGACGGTGATCGGCACCGAGCCTTACGAATTCTTCGCCGAGGAGTTCCGCAAGCCGGTCGTCGTTGCCGGCTTCGAGCCGCTCGACGTGATCCAGGCGATCCTGATGCTGGTGAAGCAGGTGAACGACGGTCGCCACGAGGTGGAGAACCAGTATATCCGCGCCGTCACCACCTTCGGCAACGAGAAGGCGCAGGCCGAGGTCGCCACCTATTTCGAACTCAAGGAAAGCTTCGAGTGGCGCGGACTGGGGCAGGTGCCCTACAGCGCGTTGCGGCTGCGCGCACAATATGCCCGCTTCGATGCGGAGAAGCGCTTCAGTCTCGAAACGCCGGCGGCGAGCGACAATCCGGCCTGCGAATGCGGCGCGATCCTGCGGGGCGTCAAGCGCCCGGCCGATTGCAGGCTCTTCGGTACCGTCTGCACGCCGGACACGCCGATGGGCTCCTGCATGGTTTCGTCGGAAGGTGCCTGCGCCGCCCACTGGACCTATGGCCGATTCCGGGAAAAGGCGAAGGAAATGAATGCCGGGAGGGCAGTCGCGTGAACATGGTGCTGAAAGCCTACCGGCGCAAACTCGACATCCGCAACGGCCTCGTCGATCTCTCCCATGGCGCCGGCGGCCGGGCGATGGGGCAATTGATCGAGGGCATCTTCCACAAGGCTTTCGACAACGACTGGCTGCGCGCCGGCAACGACCAGTCGGCCTTCCAGGTGCCGGCCGGCCGGATGGTGATGACCACCGACGGCTATGTCGTATCGCCACTCTTCTTCCCCGGCGGCAATATCGGCTCGCTGGCCGTTCATGGCACCATCAATGACGTCGCCATGGCGGGTGCAACGCCGCTCTATCTGTCGGCGAGCTTCATCATCGAGGAAGGCTTTCCGCTCGCCGACCTGGCACGGATCGCCGAGACCATGGGGGAAGCCTCGCGTGAGGCAGGCGTGCCGATCATCACCGGCGACACCAAGGTCGTCGAGCGCGGCAAGGCGGACGGCGTCTTCATCTCGACGGCCGGTGTCGGCGTGGTGCCGCCGGGGCTCGACCTGCGCTCGGATGCCGCCCGTCCGGGGGATGTGGTGATCGTCTCGGGCTCGATCGGCGAACACGGCGTGGCGGTGATGTCGAAGCGCGAGAACCTGGAGTTCGACGTCGACATCGTCTCCGACACGGCGGCTCTGCACGGACTGACGGCGGCCATGGTCGGGGCCGGCGGGGCGCATCTCCGGCTGATGCGCGACCCGACCCGCGGAGGTCTGGCGGCGACGCTGAACGAGATCGCCAACCAGTCGAAGGTCGGTTTCCGCATCGACGAGGATGGCATTCCGATGCGGCCGGAGGTGGCCGCGGCCTGCGAGTTCCTCGGGCTCGATCCGCTCAACGTCGCCAACGAAGGCAGGCTGGTGGCGGTCGTGGCACCCGAAGGCGCCGAGACGATCCTCGCGGCGATGCGAAACCATCCGCTCGGCCGGGACGCTGCGATCATCGGCCACGCGGTCGTAGACGAGCACTGCTTCGTGCAGATGGAGACATCCTTCGGCGGCGGCCGGATCGTCGACTGGCTGTCGGGCGAGCAACTGCCGCGCATCTGCTGACCGCTATGCGCATCCTGTTGTTATGCCACAGTTTCAATTCATTGTCGCAGCGTCTTCATGTAGAGCTTCGGGAGGCTGGACACGTCGTCTCGGTCGAGCTCGACATTCATGACGACCTGACGCGGGAGGCCGTCGACCTATTTGCACCGGACGTGATCGTCGCGCCGTTCCTCAAACGGGCGATCCCGGAGGATATCTGGTCGCGTGTTCTCTGCCTCATCGTCCATCCGGGTATTCGCGGCGACAAGGGACCGAACGCTCTCGACTGGGCGATCCTGGAGGATGAGCCGGTCTGGGGTGTTACGCTCGTCGAGGCCCGCGAGGCGATGGATGCCGGTCCGGTCTGGGCCTTTCGGGAATTCCCGATGCGTGAGGCCCGAAAGTCCGACCTCTACCGCGAGGAGGTGACCGATGCCGCCACCGCCTGCGTGCTGGAGGCGGTCGGGCGGATCGCGACGGGAGACCGCACACCGCTTATGGAGGCGAACGACGGCAAGGGTCGTCTCCGCCCGTCGGTGCCGCGGGAACGCCGCGCGCTCGATCCTTCGACAATGACGGTCGTGCAGGCGCTGCGGATCGTCCGCGCCTCCGACGGCGACCCCGGCGCGATGATCGAGATCGCGGGAAAGACGTTCCGCGCGTATGACGCGGAGATCGCCGAGGGATGCTCAGGCCCTGCGGGCACGATCGTCGCACGAAGCGGCGATGCGGTCGCGATTGCCTTTGCGGACGGCGCGCTGTGGCTCGGTCATCTGCGGGAACCGGGCGCGCAGCAGCTGAAACTGCCGGCCGCGATGCTCCTCGCCGATCACTTGGCGGGCGTGCCGGAGCTGGCCGCACCGTCGCGCACCTCCTACCGGGAGGAGGAGGGAGTCGGTTTCCTTTCCTTTTCTTTCCACAATGGTGCGATGTCCTCTGAGGACTGCGAGGAACTGCGGCAGGCTCTCCTTGCAGCAGCAGTCCGTCCGACGCACGTCCTGGTACTGCAGGGCGGTTTCGAGGCATGGTCGAACGGCATTCATCTCTCGCTGATCGAAAACGCCGAAAGTCCGGCGGACGAATCCTGGCGCAACATCAACGCCATGAACGATCTCGTCGAGGCGATCATCCGCACCGACGACCAGCTGGTGATCGCCGCCGTGCTCGGCAATGCCGGTGCCGGCGGTGTCTTCCTGTCGCTCGCAGCCGACGAGGTCTGGATGCGCGACGGCGTGGTCCTCAACCCGCACTACAAGGATATGGGCAATCTCTACGGGTCGGAATACTGGACCTATCTGCTTCCCGCCCGGGTCGGTGAGGCGCGGGCGCGTGTGATCACGCAGGCGAGATTGCCGATGGGCGTTTCGGAGGCGGAGAGCCTCGGCCTTTGCAGCTTCCGGCTGCCGAGAGCGCGGGCGGAGGCGCTTGCAGCGCTCGGGAC
>DATGWU010000161.1:0-3112 GCA_035299345.1 Rhizobium sp. | reverse complement strand
ACGACGGCGAACCCGCGGCCATGTTCCCCGGCGCGCGCCGCCTCGACCGCCGCATTCAGGGCCAGAAGGTCGGTTTGGCGCGCAATCTCCTGAACGACCATGATCTTTTCCGCAATGGTCTGCATTGCCTCGACCGCCTTGGCGACCGCTGCGCCACTTTCGCGGGCGTCTGCGGCGGACTTGCGGGCGATGGTCTCGGTGTCCAAAGCGTTCTGGGCCGACTGCTTGATGTTCGC
This sequence comes from Rhizobium sp., assembly GCA_035299345.1. GTDB lineage: Bacteria > Pseudomonadota > Alphaproteobacteria > Rhizobiales > Rhizobiaceae > Allorhizobium. Next base: position 2,876 of record DATGWU010000161.1, on the reverse strand, counting down.
TGCCATCTGCTCCATCGCAGAGGACGCCTGTTCGGTCGAGGAGGCCTGTTCGGTTGCCCCGCGGCTCAGTTCTTCAGCCGTGGCGGCCATCTGCTCAGCGCCTGAGGACACGTTGTTGGATGCCACTGCGACTTCGCCCACCACGGTGCGGAGCCGTTCGACCATCAGGTTCAGGCCATCCACGACCTGGCCGATCTCGTCGTTTGCGGTCTGGACCGAACGAGTGCTCAGGTCTCCGTCCGCGACCCCGGTTGTCATGTCGACGGCGGCGACCAATGCGCGCTTCATGCGCCGCGTGAAAACGATGGACGCCGCCAGCGAAATGCCGATAGCTGCGGCACTTGCGCCGAAAGTGACCCAGATAAGCATCGTGCCCATCGACTCGGCTTCCATCGTCTTCCGCTCCGCTTCGGACAACTGGTAGTCGATCAGCGCATCCATCGCCTCCTGGAAGGGCTCCGTCGCAGCGTCGAACTCCGGAAGATGCAGGCGCAGGGCCTCGGCATTGTTCGCGGAAATGAGGGTCTGGATCCGGTCTTTCGCGCTGAGCAGGTCCGGGAAACTTGCCTCTACGTTTGCGATCAGCTTCTTTTCGTCTTCGGTGAGATAGGTCCCGAGGTAGGCATCCCATTTCTCGCCTGACACCTTAAGTCCGGCCTCGATCCTTTCGTTGCTCTCAGCCGCCGAGATCTTTCCGGCGAGGAAAGCGTCCGTGACCAGCCGCAGTTCGTACAGGTAGGCGTCGGACACGTGCTTGAGCTGATCGATCGGGACGATGCGGTCGGCGTATACGGAATTCATCCGAGCGAGAATTGTGCTGATCCCCAGGTAGCCGCTGATGCTGATCGCGACCATGACCACGAAGGCCAAGGATTGCAGGGCCATCAGCTTGGTCGAGATGCTGCGGAAACGTCCACCTTTAGGCTTTGCGGTGTCGGTCATTTCGGAAGGTCCTTTCGGTGATCTTCGCCAGAGGCGGTGAAATCGTGGAAGATGCGGTGAAGGTCGGGGAGAAGGACGAAATCCTCGTCCATCTTGCAGATGCCGCGGACGTATTCTGGCGGCCACAACGTGCCGACCTCGGGGATCGGACCGATTTCCTGGGGATCTAGGCGGGTTACCGTTTCGACCTTGTCTGCCGAAATCGCAACGGTCAGGGCGCCGTCGCCCACGGACAAGTCGAGCACCAGGAAACGCGTTTCAGGCGTTTCCTCGCTGGACGGCATGCAGAAGGGGACCCGGAGATCGGTCAGCGGCACGACTGATCCGCGAACATTGACCAGACCTTCTGCAAAGCGATGGGCCGTCGGCACGCGCGTGACCCGGACCGGTTCCAGGATCTCGCGCAGAAGCTCGGCCGGGATGGCGATCCGTTCCCCGCCCAGCCGGAAGGTGACCACGTCGATCGGTTGAGTGGTCATGCTGCGCGCTCCTGCAGAGAGGTTTCCTTGCGTACGCGGTCCTCTTGGGTGCGGCCGAGACCGACCAGTTGCGCGACATCGAGGATCAGGGCAACCGAGCCATCGCCCAGGATGGTTGCGCCCGAGAAGCACTTCAGACCTGCATGCAGGCGCGAGAGCTGCTTGATGACGGTCTGGTTGTTGGCCACGATCCGGTCCACGGCAAGTCCGACCCGCGCCCCTGCCGACGATACCACCACGACCTTCTGGTACTCGGGCGGCGGCGCGGCGACGTCCAGCAGGTTTCTCAGTCGCAGGAAGGGCACCAGATTTCCGCGGATGTTCATGAAGGAAGACCCGCCTTGGGCCGACGCGAGATCGGCAGGAAGCTCGACACATTCTTCCACTGCGGCCAGCGGAATGGTGTACTGCTCGCCCCCGACCTCGACCAGAAGACCGTCGATGATCGCAAGGGTAAGCGGCAGGCGAAGCCGGACGGTGGTGCCGTGCCCTGGCTCCGAGGCCAGGTCGATGGTTCCGCGCAGCGCATTGATGGTTCGCTTGACGACGTCCATGCCGACGCCGCGACCGGAAAGCTCGGTCACCGTCGGGGCGGTCGAGAAACCGGGCTCGAAGATCAGCTTGAAAAGCTCGGCTTCCGGCAGTTCGGCCGTGGCCGGGATCAAGCCGCGCTCTACGGCTCGTGCCCGGATACGGGCTGAATCGAGACCCCTCCCGTCGTCGCGGATCAAGATGACCACTTCGGCGCCGGAGTATTCTGCCGCCAGTTCAATGGTTCCCGAAGCCGGTTTTCCTGCGGCTGTCCGTTCCTCCGGCCGCTCGAGCCCATGGTCGGCGCAGTTGCGCAGAAGATGCACCAGCGGATCGGCCAGAAGTTCAAGCACGGTCTTGTCCAGCGCGGTGTCCTCGCCCTGCGTGACAAAGGTCATGGGCTTGCCAAGGCTGTTCGACAGGTCCCTGATCAGGCGCTGGAACCGCCCCAGGATCGACGACAGCGGCACCATGCGGATCGACATGGTGGAATCGCGCAGCGCAGCCGCGAGCCGCTGGATGTCCTCGGCCACCGCGAGGATGTTGGTGTCGCCACTGGCCCGGGCAAGGGAATGCAGCCGGGTTTCGGCTATCACCAATTCGCCCACACGATCCATCAGCTCGTCCAGTCGCTCGGTGGCGACCCGCATCGTGTCGCCCGATGAGGCCCCCCGGTTCTGCCGCCCAGGCTCCGGCTGGGGCGATGCCACGGCTGGCGCCACGTCGCCCAGGGAACTGGCCGTCGGCACGGTGGAGTCCGCAAACTCCTTGGCCGGAGCCAAAGCGGGCCGGGTCACGTCAAGCTGCATCGAGTCGCGGGTGAACATGAAAACGGCCTCGACCGCTTCGGGATCGACCGTGCCGGCAAACGCGACCTCCCAGCCCAGAAGGCAGGCCGTGGGGTCCAGACGGTCCAGCGACGGA
>DATGWU010000160.1:0-15302 GCA_035299345.1 Rhizobium sp. | reverse complement strand
GGGCGCCCGGGGCGGGGGAGAGATAGGCGGTGCCGACCATCGGCGCGGTGACCGCATTCGCGAGATTGCGTGCCGGCTCGGCGGCAACTGCCGGAGCGGCGGCAACCGGGGCTGCGGCGGGCGCGGGAAACTGGTAGGCCGGGGCCTGCTGCATGGCGACCATCTGCGGACCGGAGCGCGAGACGCGAATTCTCAGTTCGTCCTGTTCGACTTCGATCTCGGTCAGATCGGTCTCGTTGAGGATGTTCGCGAGGTCACGGATCAGCGCCTGATCGATTCCCGATTTCTTTTCAGCCATGGGTGAGGTCCTATATTCTTGTTATTGCGTGATGTTTTTCAGCGCATGCAGCGCCAGGATGTAGCTGTGGGGGCCGAAGCCGCAGATCATGCCCTTGGCGGCCGGTGCGATCATCGACTTGTGGCGGAATTCTTCCCGCGCGTGGATATTGGATATGTGCACTTCGACGACCGGAACGGAGATCGCCCGGATCGCGTCGTGCATGGCAATGGATGTGTGTCCGTAGGCGCCGGGATTGATCGCAACGCCGACCGCGACGTCATTGGCCTCATGCAGCCAGTCAACGAGCTTGCCCTCGTGATTGCTCTGGCGGAAGTCGATATGGAAGCCCAGAGCGTCGCCGGCTTCCTTGCAGTCGGCCTCGATATCGACGAGGGTCTTGCCGCCATAGATGCCGGGCTCGCGTTTGCCGAGCATATTCAGATTGGGGCCGTTCAGCACGAAGATCGTTTTGCTCATGAGGGGTCCGTCTCTCTTCAACCGCCTCCTATAGACTGAGAGGCCCGCAAGGGAAAGCCCCTTGCGGGCCCGAGACCGGAGTTCCCCCTACTTTGCGAGAGGGAGAGACGGAGGGAAGACGTAGGTCCGCGCTCAGCAGGCGGTGCGGCCGCAACTGCGGACGTTCGCGACCTTTTCCTCGATCGCCTTCGAGCCGATGGCCCCGAATACGGCTTCATTGCCGACGATGTAGGAGGGGGTGCCGGTGATGCCGAGGCTGGTCGCCAGCTGGTAGGCTTCGCGGACGGACTCGTCGTTGGGGCTTTCCGCCATCTTCTTGCGGATATCGGCCTCTTCGACGCCGAGCGAGGCAGCGACTTCGATGGCGCGCGCCTCGTTGGCGCGGCCTTCGCCGCCGAGCAGCGCACGGTGGAACTCACCGTATTTCTCCGGCGAGATCTTGCGGAAGGCATCGGAAACCTTGTGTGCGGCTTCCGAATCCGGCCCGAGGATCGGGAATTCCTTCAGCACGAAGCGCACGTTCTTGTCTGCTGCGATGATGCCGTCCATGTCGGAAAGCGCACGCTTGCAGTAACCGCAGTTGTAGTCGAAGAACTCGACGATCGTGATGTCGCCGTGCGGATTGCCGAGGGAGAGATCGTATTTGGAGGTGAAGAGCGCTTCCTTGTTGGTTTCGACCGCGGCCGAAGCCTGCTGCTGGCGTGCCTCCTGCTGCTTCTTTTCGAGTGCGTCCTGCACGTCGAGCATGATCTCGGGGTTCTCGATCAGGTATTCCTTGATGAACTCGCCGAATTCCTTCTTCTGCTGCTCGTCGAGGGCATTCACCGTTGTCGGCAGTGCTGCGGGCAGGAGAGCAAGAGCCGCAACGGCGAGATGTTTGAACGTCAGGGGCATGTCATTCCTCGTAAGGGTCGCCGGCAAATCGCCGACAGCCGGCTGGCTCCGCCGGAACCGATTGGATTCGGGATCAATGTAGTGTCTGGAGCGCGGAATGGAAGGTCGAAAAATGGCCCCTCCGCGCCAATCTCGCCATTGTGAACACAGCAATAATACGGCAAATGTCAGGCGCCCAGCAGAAGCGAGAGAATTGACCGTGGTCACCATTTCCAAACGCAGTGCCGTCGAACCGTTCCATGCCATGGATGTGCTGGCCGAAGCCACCCGGCGCCGGCAGGCGGGGCAGCCGGTCATTTCCATGGCGGTCGGCCAGCCCGGGCATCCCGCCCCGCAGGCGGCGCTTGCGGCGGCACGGACGGCACTCGAGCACGGCCGGATCGGCTACACGGACGCACTCGGAACCGGCGAATTGCGCCAGGCGCTTGCCGACTACTACCGCCGGCGGCACGGCGTTGCCGTCGACGCCGGCCGGATCATCGTCACGACTGGCTCGTCGGCGGCGTTCAACCTCGCTTTCCTCGGCCTTTTCGACGCCGGCGATGCGGTGGCGATTGCAAGGCCCGGATACCCGGCCTACCGCAATATCCTCAAGGCGCTCGGCCTGACGGTCGTCGAGGTGCCGGTCAATGTCGGAACGCATTTCACCCTGACTCCCGAAAGCCTCGAAAACGCGCAGCGTGAAGCCGGGTTCCGGCTGAAGGGTGTCCTCCTCGCGAGCCCCGCCAATCCGACCGGGACGGTGACCGGCAAGGCGCAGCTTGCGGAGCTCGCGCGCTATTGCGAGGACGAGGGGATCAGCCTCATCTCCGACGAGATCTACCACGGCCTGACCTTCTCCGGTGACGAGGCGAGTGCGCTGGAGATCGGCGACCGCGCGGTGATCATCAACTCCTTCTCGAAATACTACTGCATGACCGGCTGGCGCATCGGCTGGATGGTGGTTCCGCCGGAGCTCGTCCGCCCGCTCGAATGCCTGGCGCAGAGCCTCTACATCTCCGCGCCGGAACTCTCGCAGATCGCGGCGGTCGCGGCGCTCTCCGCCGGCGAGGAACTGGAGCATTACAAGGCGAGCTGCCGTGCCAATCGCGACTATCTGATGGAGCGGCTTCCGAGGCTCGGCTTTCCCCTGCTGTCGCCGATGGACGGGGCATTCTACGCCTATGTCGACGTCAGCCGTCATACCAATGACAGTATGGCCTTCGCGCGAGAGATGCTCTCGGCGATCGACGTCGCGGCGACGCCCGGCCTCGACTTCGACCCGTTGGAGGGCCACCGCGCGATGCGCTTCTCCTATGCCGGTACGATGGCGGAAATGGTCGAGGCGCTCGACCGGATCGAGCGCTGGCTGAAATAGCGCCGGCGGCAACGCCGCTGATCTCTTGCCGTCACAGGCCAAGTCAGGCTCTAACGTCTGGATTGGATCTATCAACGAGGCGGGAGGTGCCGATGACGATTTCATGGGTGAGACAGCCGTCGTTCGAGGCTCCGGAGCTGTTGACGGAGCGCACGCGACTGCGCGGGCACCGTGTTTCCGACCTCGACGCGCTGGCTCGCATGTGGGCCGATGACGATGTCGTCCGCTACATCAGCGGGAAACCCTCCACGCGGCAGGAGAGCTGGGCGCGCCTGCTACGCTATGTGGGGCACTGGCGTCTTCTCGGCTTCGGTTATTGGGCGATCGAGGATCGTCGCACGGGCGAATATCTGGGTGAACTGGGCTTCGCCGACTTCAAACGCGAGATGACCCCGTCGCTCGGCGGGATTCCCGAGGCGGGCTGGCTTCTGGCGCCTGAGGCACAGGGACGGGGAATCGCGACCGAAGCCCTTACGGAGGTCCTCCGGTGGGCGGACGCCAATTTCGTCGGTGATCGCATTGCCGCCATCTTCGATCCCGCGCACGAGCGCTCGATCAGTCTCGCCGCACGGTGCGATTTTGCCGTGCAAGGGGAGGCGACGGTTGCCGGCAGCCGCGCTCTTCTGATGTCGCGTCGCAGGCCGCTTCCCTGACGCCTGCTTGGACTGGCGCCAGGGGAAGCACGAATGCAAAACGGCCGCCCGAGGGGCGGCCGTCGCGTGTTCAGATGTCGGAGGCGGTCTCAGAAGAAACCGCGCTTCTGCCACCAGCCACCCTTCTTGGGCTTGTCACCTTCGGCTTCCGGCGTGGCCGATTTCACCGAGGTCACGACCGGCTCGGACGTGGTGACATTCGACTGGCGGTTGGCGCGTGCGTGCTTCGCCGGTTCAGCGGCCTCTTCGGTCACGGTTTCCTCGGCGACCGGCTCTTCGGCGAGCGTCGCGCTCTTTTCTGCGACTTCTGGTTCGACCGGCGGCGCTTCTTCGGCGAGGATCGGCTCCTCGACCGGCGAAACGGCGACCTTGGCCTTGCGGGTCCGACGCGGCTTGCGGGCTGCCGGTTCTTCCGCCGACTCGATGGCCGCCATGGCGGACGGTTCTTCGGCCACCGCTTCTTCGGCGATCGCTTCGACTACTTCGGCGGCGGTTTCTCCACCTTCGCCCTCATCCTCGGCCGCTTCGGATTCGTCGCCTGCGGCTTCCGCCGCGCCTTCTTCGCCCGGACGGCTCCGGCGGCCGCCGCGCTTGCCGCGACGGCGGCGCTTGCGCTTCTGGCCTTCTTCGGACGTCTCGTCGGCTGCGGCAGAGGCGGCTACGGTGCCTTCCTCTTCGCCTTCATCCTCGTCTTCATCCTCATCGGCGCCATTGTCCGCGGATGCAGAGGAGGCCTCGCCGTTACCGTTTCCGTTGCGACCACGCCGGCGCCGACGACGCTTGCGCTTGCGGCCCTGCTGCTCGTCACTGGAGGTTGCCTGCGGCGCGGACGAGGTTTCGACGGTTTCGTCTTCATCCTCTTCTTCCGGCTCGATGTAGATCTCTTCCTCCTCTTCGGGCTCGGAGATTACCGGCATCAGGCTTTCGATCTTGACCGGGTTCAGAACCGGTTCGCCGCGGTCGATCGCGAAGTGCTGCGACCCGACGGTGTCGTCGGAGTCGATCACGATCGACACGCCAAAACGGCGTTCGTAGTCGACGATCGTCCCGCGCTTGTGGTTCAGCAGGTAGAGCGCCGTTTCCGGCGTCGTGCGCACGGTAATGTCGTGCGTCGTGCTCTTTAGGAGAAATTCCTCGATGCCGCGCAGGACATGCAGCGCAACGGAGGACTGCGAGCGGATGAGGCCGGTGCCGCCGCAATGCGGGCAGAGCTGCGTCGTCGATTCGAGAACCGAGGCGCGGATGCGCTGACGCGACATCTCGAGCAGGCCGAAATGCGAGATCCGGCCGACCTGGATGCGGGCGCGGTCGTTCTTCAGGCAATCCTTCAGCTTCTTCTCGACGGCGCGGTTGTTGCGCTTCTCTTCCATGTCGATGAAGTCGATGACGATCAGGCCGGCAAGGTCGCGCAGGCGAAGCTGGCGGGCGACTTCCTCGGCCGCCTCGAGGTTCGTCTGCAGCGCGGTGTCCTCGATCGAGTGTTCGCGCGTCGAGCGGCCGGAGTTGACGTCGATCGCCACCAGCGCTTCGGTCTGGTTGATGATGATGTAGCCGCCGGACTTCAGCGTCACCTGCGGCTGCAGCATGCGGTCGAGTTGGGCCTCGATGCCGGAACGCGAGAAGATCGGGTGAATGTCGCGATAAGGCTGGACGACCTTGGCGTGGCTCGGCATCAGCATCTTCATGAAGTCTTTCGCTTCACGATAGCCTTCCTCGCCGGCGACGACGATCTCGCTGATATCCTTGTTGTAGAGGTCACGGATCGAGCGCTTGATGAGCGAGCCTTCCTCGTAGACGAGGCAGGGCGCGGTCGAGTTCAGCGTCAGCGTCCGGACGTTTTCCCAAAGACGCATCAGGTATTCGAAGTCGCGCTTGATCTCGACCTTAGTGCGGTTCGCACCGGCGGTGCGCAGGATGACGCCCATGCCCTGCGGCACTTCGAGACCGCGGGCGATTTCCTTGAGGCGCTTGCGGTCCGTCGGCTGGGTGATCTTGCGGGAAATGCCGCCGCCACGCGCGGTGTTCGGCATGAGAACCGAGTAACGACCGGCAAGCGACAGATAGGTCGTGAGAGCGGCCCCCTTGTTGCCGCGCTCTTCCTTGGCGACCTGCACGAGCAGGATCTGCCGGCGCTTGATGACTTCCTGGATGCGGTACTGCTTGCGGGGCTTGCGAACGACGCGGTCCGGAACCTCTTCCATCGCGTCCTCGGCGCCGACGGATTCGATTTCTTCCTTCTCCTCGACGTGATCGTCGTCATCATCATCGAAATCGTCGTCGCGTCCTCGGCGACCGCCGGCCTCTTCGGAGATTTCGTCCATGTCGACCATGGCGGCCATGGTCTTGCCGCCTTCGTCGTCGTCGGTCGCCTGCGCTCCGGCTTCTTCCGCCGGCTCTGCAGCCGCATCCGCGGCCTTCTTGCCACGCGGCTTGCGGGCGCGCCGGGCCTTCGGCTTTGCCGCAGGTTCCTCGGCGGCCTCGACCGGGGCCTCTTCGGCCGTTACCGCTTCAGCAGCGGGTTCGGCGTCTTCGACCGGCGAGACAGCTTCGGCCGCGGCGGCCGGTGCTTCATGTTCCGCATCGCCTTCGTCGGCGCGGCGGTGTTCCTCGGCTTCGGCACTCAGGAGCGCCTGACGATCCGCAAGCGGGATCTGGTAGTAATCGGGATGGATTTCGGCGAAGGCCAGGAAGCCGTGGCGATTGCCGCCATAATCGACGAAGGCGGCCTGCAGCGAGGGTTCGACCCGCGTGACCTTTGCCAGATAGATGTTGCCCCTGATCTGTTTCTTATGCTGGGACTCGAAATCGAATTCTTCTATCCGGTTACCACGAACGACGACAACGCGCGTCTCTTCCTCGTGAGACGCGTCGATAAGCATTTTGTCTGCCATGTAAGCTGTGCTCCTCGGCGCCTTCTCGGCAAGATCGAGTCGCACGTTCATGGAACGAGCGAGAGATATCTTGGGGATGCGCCGGATATAGATGTCTTCGTCCGGTGGGGTGAGCGAGCAGCAACTGAACAGCTTCCGGGGCGCCGAGCGCTCCAAATCCGCTGATGTTTCTGACTACCTGCTGCAACGACATCAAAGACCGAACAAAAACGACAATGCCAATAGGCCCTTGGGCCCGATGAATGCTCTCAAAGAGCGCTTGGTGGTTGCCCACCAGTAGACGAAACCGACCGAGTGCCGGCTTGTGATCCAGTTTCAGGACAAAGCTGCAGAGACGGAGGATGAATGTCCGGCAAGCTGGCGCCAAACCTGATTATGGTTGGCAGCCGCGGCGATGATTCTATCCCGTGGGCATCTCTATCCCTCGGTTGCGTTGTATGTTTTCTCCACCGCAATAGCAAGGGAAAACCCATTTGTGCCATAATACCCATGGATTAGTAGTGTTTAGCACGCCGAGGTGATTCTCTTGTGGAGGATGGGCGGCGGGCTCTGTCATTTCATCGAAAGGGGTGGGTGTTGCATCAGTCCGGATTCGGTCGACCAGGGTCGCGCCGCAGCGCGTGGCTGCCCGGCGTCCTGATGGCGGTGCTGTTGTCGCTGATGGTGCCGGAAAGGGTGTCGGCCGCCGATGAGGACCGGGAACCGCCGGTGCTTGCCTATGCCGCGAGAATCGCCGGCGACCGGGCCCGGACCCGCATCGTCGTCGACCTCGACCGTAAGCCGGTTTTCGAGGTCCGCTACCTGGAGAAACCCGATCGCATCGTCGTCGACCTGCCCGCCATGGCCTTCGCCTTCCCGGCGGAGGATCTGAAGGCGCGCGGCCTCTTCAAGGACGTCCGTTACGGCGCGGTTGGCGCCCAGTCCGCGCGAATCGTGCTGACGACCGAGCGGCCTGCACAGCTCGCACTTGCCGAAGTCCAGGCCGACGAGGCCGGCAAGGGCTTTCGCCTCGTGCTGGATGCCGAGATGGTGAAGAGGGAAGTCTTCGACGATCTCGTCAAGCGCCAGGCCTGGAGTGGCGGAAAGGCGGCTGTCGGCGCCCCGGCCTCCGAGGCGGCGGCACGGGGAGACCGGCTCGGAACATCCAGCCCGGTCCCGGGCGGCACCTTCGTCATTGCCATCGACGCCGGCCACGGCGGCATCGACAACGGCGCGATCGCCGCCGAAACGAAGACGCCTGAAAAGGACATCACGCTCGCCGTCGCCAAGGCTCTGCAGCGGCGCCTTGCGAAAGAGTCGGGGATTTTCGCCTTCCTGACGCGCGAGGGCGACGAGTTCCTGTCCCTGTCCGAGCGGGTGACGATCGCCCGCCAGCACCGTGCGAACCTCTTCGTCTCGCTCCATGCCGACAAGCTGCGGCAGGACAACATTCGCGGCGCGACCGTCTACACGATCTCCGACAAGGCCTCCGACAAGATGGCGGCCGAGCTTGCCGAACGGGAAAATCTCGCCGACGTGATCGGCGGCGCCGATCTCGCCACCGAGCCGGCGGAGGTCACCGACATCCTTCTCGATTTCACCCGGCGCGAAACCCAGGCGTTTTCCGTGGCGATGGCGGAGCAGGTCGTGTCGTCCTTCGAAGGGCAGGTCGCCCTGATCAATAATCCGCACCGTTTTGCGGGTTTCCGTGTCCTGCAGGCCCACGACGTCCCGTCGATCCTGCTTGAGCTCGGCTTCCTGTCGAACAAGGAGGACGAGAAGGTACTGCTCGACGAAAGCTGGCGAGAGAAGATCGCCGAATTGCTGACCGCGGCAATCACCCGGTACCGCGAGCCGGCGCTTGCGAACGGTGGCTGATGCGCGCCTTCGCCGTGCTGCGGATGCGCGACGCCATCGAGGCGGAGGTGACTTTTGCCGCCCGCCGAGTGGAATGAATGCGGGACGGGCGTTGACTGGCCCTATTTTCCTCACAATCGCGCCTTTACTCCGGGGAGGCATCGAGGAGCGTAGCCACAGCGTCGCCTGGCTGTCCCCGAAGTCTTGCCAATAGGCGCTTGACGTGCAAAACGCGACGACATGTGCGATGTTTGCCATTGCGCGCCGAACCGAAAGCGAACGCCGGTAGCTCGATTATGATCAGACTGATTGGATACTTCTTCGGACTTGCCTCCGTGCTTGCGCTCGCCGTTGCGGTGGTCGTCGCGATCTATCTGACCAACGTCACGAGAGATCTGCCGGATTTCGCCGTCCTGTCGAGCTACGAACCTCCGGTCGCAACCCGCATCCATGCCGATGACGGCTCGCTGATGGCCGAATATGCGCGCGAGCGCCGGCTGTTCCTGCCGATCCAGGCGATCCCGGACCGCGTCAAGGCCGCCTTCCTCTCGGCCGAAGACAAGAACTTCTACAATCACCCCGGCGTCGACATTTACGGTCTCGGTCGCGCAATTCTCGTCAACCTGCAGAATTTCGGCTCCGGTCGCCGTCCGGTCGGTGCCTCGACCATCACCCAGCAGGTCGCCAAAAACTTCCTGCTGTCCTCGGACCAGACGATCGACCGCAAGGTGAAGGAAGCGATCCTCTCCTTCCGCATCGAGCAGGCCTATTCGAAGGACAAGATCCTCGAACTTTACCTGAACGAGATCTTCTTCGGCATGAACGCCTACGGTATCGCCGGTGCCGCGCTCACCTATTTCGACAAGTCGGTGACCGAACTCACCATCGCCGAGTCCGCCTATCTCGCTTCGCTGCCGAAGGGTCCGTCCAACTACCATCCGTTCCGCCACCCCGATGCCGCCCTCGAGCGCCGCAACTGGGTCATCGACCGCATGGTCGAGAACGGCTTCGTTTCGAAGGAGGACGGCGCGGAGGCGAAGAAGCAGCCGCTCGGCGTCACCCTTAGGCGCACCGGCGCCCACCTCTTCGCCTCGGACTATTTTGCCGAGGAGGTCCGTCGCCAGATCATCGAGCGTTACGGGGACAAGGCACTCTACGAAGGCGGGCTCTCCGTCCGCACATCCCTCGATCCGAAGATGCAGATCGTCGCCCGCAAAGCTCTCCAGAAGGGGCTGCTCACCTATGATGAGCGTCGCGGCTACCGCGGCCCCGTCAGCCAGATCGACGTCTCGGGCGACTGGGGCGCACCGCTCGCCAAGGTGGCGGGCCTGAGCGACGTTCCGGAATGGAAGCTGGCCGTCGTGCTCGCCGTCTCCAGCGACCGTGTCGACATCGGCCTGCAGCCGGCGATGGAGGCCGGCGGCAAGGTGGCGGCCGACCGCCGCACCGGCAAGATCATGGCCGAGGACATGGACTGGGCCTATCGCTCCGCGACGGGCGACCGCAAGACCGCGAAGTCTCCGGAAGGTGTACTGAAGGCCGGCGACGTCGTCTTCGTGGAAGCCCTCGAAGGGGAGGGGCAGCAGGATCGCTACCGTCTGCGTCAGCCGCCGAAGGTGCAAGGTGGCCTTGTCGCGATGGATCCGCACACGGGCCGCGTTCTCGCCATGGTCGGCGGTTTCTCCTATGCGCAGTCGGAATTCAATCGCGCCACGCAGGCGATGCGCCAGCCCGGCTCGTCGTTCAAGCCCTTCGTCTACGCCGCAGCACTCGACAACGGCTATACTCCCGCTTCCGTCATCATGGACGCGCCGATCGAGATCGTGCAGGGCGGCCAGGTCTGGCGCCCGCAGAACTACGGCGGCGGCTCGGCCGGTCCGCAGACGCTCCGGCTCGGCGTCGAAAAGTCGCGTAACCAGATGACCGTGCGTCTTGCCAACGACATGGGCATGAACCTGGTCGCCGAATATGCCGAACGCTTCGGCGTCTACGACAAGATGAATCCGGTCCTTGCGATGTCCCTCGGCTCGGGAGAAACGACGGTGCTGCGCATGGTTTCGGCCTATGCGGTGCTCGCCAACGGCGGCAAGCAGATCAAGCCGACGCTGATCGACCGCATTCAGGATCGCTACGGCAAGACGATCTTCCGCCACGAGGAGCGGGTCTGCGAAGGCTGCAATGCGGACGGCTGGAGCAATCAGGAAGAGCCGGCGGTCGTAGACAATCGCGAACAGGTGCTCGATCCGATGACGGCTTACCAGATCACGTCGATCATGGAAGGGGTCATCACGCGCGGCACCGCCGCCGGCAAGGTCAAGCTCGACCGGCCCGTCGCCGGCAAGACGGGCACCACCAACGACGAGAAGGACGCCTGGTTCGTCGGTTACACGCCGGACCTCGTCGCCGGCCTCTATCTCGGTTACGACAATCCGGCTCCTCTCGGGCGTGGCGCGACCGGCGGCTCGCTGTCCGCGCCGGTCTTCAACGATTTCATGCAGGCTGCCGTCGCCGGCACGCCGCCGGGCAAGTTCCACATTCCGGAAGGCATGAGCCTGATGGCGATCAACCGCAAGACCGGCATGGCAGCGGTGCAGGGCGAGCCGGATACCATTATCGAGGCCTTCAAGCCCGGCACCGGTCCGGCCGACAGCTTCTCGGTCATCGGTATGGAGGAATACATGGCGCCGGAGGAAATCCTGCGGACGTCGCCGCAGGCGAACGACGCCGTGACCTCGGGCTCCGGCGGTCTCTTCTAGATTTCCGGAAACCGGCCGGAACTGCTCTGACACCCTGATCCGCATGCGGCCACCCCTTTACAGAAGCGGTGGCCGCAACTATGCACGGGGCTCCTTTTCAGCGAGGTGAAATAGCAACGCATGCGTACCGAAATCGAGAACGTCGTCGACGAAATCAAGCAGGCCATAAGCCTGCTGAGGAGGCATCTTTGACTGGGACCAGGCTATAAGACGACTGGACTGGTTGAACAACAGAGCAGAGGACCCGAACCTCTGGAACGATGCCGCCGAGGCGCAGAAGCTGATGCGCGAGCGCCAGCAGCTCGACGACAGCGTCAACGGCGTGAAGACGCTCGAGCGGCAGCTCACCGACAATGTCGAACTCATCGAAATGGGTGAGGAAGAGGGCGATCAGGAGATCGTCACCGAGGCCGAGAACGCGCTGAAGGCGCTGAAGGCCGAGGCCGGTCGCCAGCAGGTCGAGGCCATGCTGTCGGGCGAAGCCGACGGCAACGACACCTATCTCGAAGTCCATTCCGGTGCCGGTGGCACGGAGAGCCAGGACTGGGCGAACATGCTGCTGCGCATGTACATCCGCTGGGCCGAGAAGCAGGGCTTCAAGGTCGAGGTCCTGGAAGTGCACGAAGGTGAAGAGGCTGGCATCAAGTCGGCGACGATCCACGTCAAGGGTCATAACGCCTACGGCTGGCTGAAGACGGAATCCGGCGTGCACCGGCTGGTGCGCATCTCGCCTTATGATTCGAACGCGCGACGCCACACGTCGTTCTCGTCCGTCTGGGTCTATCCCGTGGTCGACGACTCGATCCAGATCGACATCAACGAGGGCGATTGCCGCATCGATACCTACCGCTCCTCGGGTGCCGGCGGACAGCACGTCAACACCACCGACTCGGCGGTGCGCATCACCCACATTCCGAGCGGCATCGTCGTTGCCTGCCAGCAGGAACGTTCGCAGCACAAGAACCGCGCCAAGGCCTGGGACATGCTGCGTGCCCGTCTCTACGAGGCGGAACTGAAGAAGCGCGAAGAAGCGGCCAATGCCGAAGCGGCGTCGAAGACCGAGATCGGCTGGGGGCACCAGATCCGCTCTTACGTGCTGCAGCCGTACCAGTTGGTGAAGGATCTCAGAACCGGCGTCGAAAGCACCGATCCGGACACCGTTCTCAACGGCGACCTCAACGAGTTCATGGAGGCGGCGCTCGCCCATCGCATCTCGGGCGGGGCTGACGTCGAGGTCGCGGACATCGATTGATTTCCGGAAGAATGCAGAAATGACGAGACGGCGGGACGAAAGTCCCGCCGCTTTGCGTTTCAGAGGCGTTCTTCCGCCGGTTGGGCTGCTGCTGCCGGGCGCAGCGTCAATGCGGCAAGGAAGAGCACCGTCAGCGAGCAGGCGGCGATGGTCGTCACCATCGGCATGGCCGTGCCGTCGAAGAAGAGGCTCGCCACTCCAATTACGCTCGATGCCGTGACGAATTGCAGCGTCCCCATGAGCGCCGAGGCGGTCCCGGCGATCCGTCCGTGGCTTTCGAGTGCCAGCACCGCCGAGGTCGGGATGACCATGCCGAGGAAGCCGTAGGCGACGAAGAGCAGGGCGGAGAGGACCGGCAGGCTGCCGAAGCCGGAAGCGAAGGCCACGAAAAGCATTGTCGAGGCGAGTGCGAAGCCGGCGACTGCGAAACGGATCAGTCGTCTCAGGCCGAACCGGCGCGACAGCCGGCCGTTCATCTGCGATGCGCCGATGAAGGAGACGGCGTTCATCGCGAAGACCACGCTGTAGAGGCTGGGCGAGAGACCGTAATGCTCGATCAGCACGAAGGACGAGTTGGCGACGTAGATCATGTAGCTCGCCATGCCGAAGGATGCGATGAGGACGAGCCCGAGATAGTAAGGATCACGCAGCAGCGTTCCGTAGGAGGCAAGGACGCTGCCGAGGCTGCTCTGGCTGCGGGCTTCCTCCGAGCGGGTTTCCGGAAGCCGCAGCGTGACGAGCACGGCCCCGAGGACGGCTGCGAGAACCATCACCCAGAAGATCGCGCGCCAGCTTGCCGCAAGCGTCACGGCGCTGCCGGCGAGTGGCGCCAGAATCGGTGACACGCTGAAGACCAGCAACAGGCGCGACATGAGCTGGGTGGCCGCGACCCCGGTGAAGAGGTCTCGGACGATGGCGCGGCAGATGACGGCGCCGGCGCAGGCACCGACACCCTGCAGGGCGCGGAAGCCCACCAGCCATTCGATCGAGGGGGAAAGCGCGCAGCCGATCGCCCCGACGGAGAAGAGCGAAAGGCCGAAATAAAGCGGTTTCTTGCGGCCGATCATGTCGGAGACCGGACCATAGACGAGCTGGGAGAGCGCCATGGCGACGAAGAAGGAAACGAGGCTCGCCTGTACCGCGCCGCTGCCGGCTTGGAGCCCCTGGCCGATCTCGGGAAGGGCGGGAAGATACATGTCGATCGCGAAAAGGCCGACGGCCGTGAGCAGGCCGAGGACGATCGGAAGGGATGCCTTTATGTTTTGCTGCTGCATGGAAAAAACCTTCGTTGCTCCGCGGCACGGGCCGCGAGGAGGTTGAATCGGATGCGAAATGAATGAATGAGGCGCGTCGGCCTGTGCCGAGCGGTGACTATGATGTATAAATTATTGGACACAATTGTCCAACTCGTCAAGCCCCCTTATGGTGAGGCATGGATCAGATCACGGACCATCGAAAATCAGCGGACGGTCACCGCGCTGGCGCACCGGGCAAGCGAGCCGCAATCATCGACGCGGCGGCGGCGATCTTCGCCGACAGCGGCTATTCGAGCGCGAGCATCGACGCGATTGCCGCCCGCGCCAAGGTCTCCCGCCAGACGGTCTACAACCAGATCGGCGACAAGGATAAGGTCTTCAAGGCGGTCGTGGAGGATGTCACGCAGCGCTCCAGCGCCCGCTTTTTCGCCGTTCTCGACAGCTTTCCCGATGCGCCTTCGAACATCGAGGCGGATCTCGCCGCCTTCGCCAAGCGGTTGCTGAAGGTGGCGATCTGCGAGGACTGCGGACGCTGGCTTTTCCGTATCCTGTCGCTCGAGGGCGCGCGGCATCCGGAGCTTTTCACGAGTTGGAAGGAATATGGCCCCGGACGCAAGTACCCCGCGCTCGCTGCCCGCTTCGCTCAGCTCGCCCACGGCGGCTATCTCCAGCTCGACGATCCCTCGCTTGCGGCGCGCCAGTTCATGGCGCTCGTGATGAGCGACGTGCGCGCCGACCTGCAGCTCGGCCTGCCGATCGCGGAAAGCGAACTGGACGGGCTCGCACGCAATGCCGTCCGAACCTTCCTCAAGGCATTCGGAAAGCATTGAGAGCGAAACTTCTGCCGCGCTTTTCCGCCGGTCAGTTCGTGGCCTTCTCGATCTTGATCTCACCGAACTCGTCGATCAGCACCGTCCAGCTTTCCGGTTCCGTCGCTGCCGGATCGGTCTTCAGGTAGACGGTGGCGAAGAGCCCGGGGTGGCGGCTGATGCCGGTCGAATCTTCCGGCCGGATGTCGGTGACATAGGGCTTGATCGCCGTGAACTCCTCGAGTTCCACGCTCTCCACCAACTGCGGGCCCGCCTCGTCGAGCGCGATCTGCTGCAGGTAGACCTTGGCCGTGCGATCCGGCTGGCGGATGGCGACGAGCTTGTAATAGCCGCGGCGCGTTGTGGCCTCCGCAGCGGTGTTGTCTGTGCCCGTCGTACCCTTGGAGGCGGTCTTGCCTGTCGGCTCACCGCCGACCTCCTCCCAGAAACCGGTGCTGACGACGAAGGTCGCCGTGACCGGAAGTTCGTCGATATCTCCGGCGAAGGCAGGGGCGGCAGCCATTGCCAGTGCGGCGAAGGCCAGACGGGAGAAGATGTGTACAGCCATCCCGAAACCTCCCTAGTTGGAAAACTGTTCGGCGAGAATACGGTCCGACCACGACCGGTCGGGATCAGAAAGTATCCGTGCCGTGGTGTCCTCGGACTGGGTGATCTGCACCCTCGTAACCGATTTCACCTCGGTGTGGTCGGCGACCGCATTCACCGGCCGCTTGTCCGCTTCGAGCACGTGGATGTCGACGCTCACCTTATTCGGAAGCAGTGCGCCGCGCCAGCGTCGCGGACGAAAGGCGCTGACCGGGGTCAGCGCGAGCAGCGGCGC
>DATGWU010000159.1:0-6689 GCA_035299345.1 Rhizobium sp. | reverse complement strand
CGACGGAGTTTTGTGTTCTTCCAGCCTGTAAATGCGTAACTCGGCTCATGATGGCAAGCCCATATCTCTCGATTGTCCGTGGCCGTGGGCGACAAGGCTCTTGTTTTCTTTGGACCGCGTTTGCACTTCTTATATAGTGAGCTCGACGCGGCATGTGAAGGAATGACGGTGCGACACACTGTTGCCAGGGCGTCGACAGTTGCCCGGAACGGGCCGCTTCTAGCATCGCATTCTAAGGTTCGATAGCGCATGGACGACATTTACAACAGCAAGATCCTCGAATTTGCCGGCAATATCGCGCGGATCGGAACCTTGCCGGATGCCGATGCGGTTTCCGAAAAGCACTCCAAGCTCTGCGGCTCCAAGGTCAGGGTCTACCTGAAGATGGAGGACGGAGTCGTCAGTGATTTCGCCCACGAGGTGAAGGCCTGTGCGCTTGGACAGGCCTCGTCCTCGATCATGGCGCGTCACGTCATCGGTGCGACGGCGGACGAGCTTCGCCGGGCGAGGGAAGACATGCTCGCCATGCTGAAGGCCGATGGCGACGGGCCGACGGGCCGGTTCGAGGACATGCGGTTTCTTAAACCGGTCAGGGACTACAAGGCGCGGCACGCCTCCACCATGCTCACCTTCGACGCCGTGGTCGACGCGATCGACCAGATCGAGGCGAAACGGCCGGCAGCCGTGGCAGGCTGACGATGTGCAATGCTCCCGAGTGTGGCGGCGGTCACGACCATGGTCCGCCGGCGCGTCGCGGCCGCAATTGGTCCGGCCCGTTCGCCAGGACGCCCGGCCGGCTTCTCGGCATGGGGCTCATCCGCCTCTATCAGCTAACGCTCTCCGGCTTCGTCGGCAATTCCTGCCGGCATATGCCGACATGCTCGGAATACGGCTACGAGGCGATCGCCCGGCACGGCCTGTGGGCAGGCGGGTTCCTGACGCTCTTCCGGGTCGGACGCTGTGGTCCGGGCGGCACCTGGGGTTTCGACCCCGTGCCGGAGAGGCTGGACGAGCGCTTTCACTGGTGGACGCCCTGGCGTTATCGGCGGCCTGGTTTGCACCGCTCGGACATCAGTCGCTGACAGAGACGGGGCAGCGGTACACTCGCCGGAGTCCGCTGCCGCAACAGACGGAGGCGCGGCGTCATGACGGTTCCGATGGAATATCGGCAGGCCACACGGGATTTCGAGAATTTCCTGATCGCCGTTCGTGATCGCGCCGGCCTCGCCACCACAAACCAGGCCTTCACCATGGTGGATGGCGTGCTGCGCACCTTCCGCCGTCGTCTGGAGCCGGCTGAGGCGATCGCCTTCGCACAGGTCCTGCCGGCCTGCCTGCGCGCGCTCTTCGTCCGCGACTGGGACCTCGACGAGCCCCGGAAAACGTTCGGCACGAGGGAGGCAATGACGCTGGAAGTGAAGGCGCTGCGGCCAGACCACAATCTCTCGACCGAAAGCGCGATTGCCGATGTGGCGGCGGTCCTCAGGGAGACGCTCGGCGTGACGGTGCTGGATCAAGCACTCGCCGGCCTGCCGGAGGGGGCGAAGCGGTTCTGGCTCACCTAGCCGGCAATCGCCTTTACTCCCGCCGGATTTCCCGATATCACGCGCGACGTCGTGGCCGGTCGAATCCGGCCCTTTCACCACCCGCATTCGTTGGCGGGACTGGATAAGGAGAACCTCATGTCTGCTTCCGTTTCCCTCACATTTCCAGATGGTTCCGAGCGCAGCTTTCCTGCCGGCGCGACCGGTCGGGACGTCGCCGAATCGATCTCGAAGTCGCTGGCCAAGAAGGCCGTCGCCGTCACGCTGAACGGGGTGACGACCGATCTTGCCGACCCGGTCGTCGATGGTGCGAAGATCGAAATCGTCACCCGCAGTGATCCGCGCGCGCTGGAGTTGATCCGTCACGATGCCGCCCACGTCATGGCCGAAGCCGTGCAGGAGCTCTGGCCCGGGACGCAGGTGACGATCGGTCCGGTGATCGAGAACGGATTCTACTACGACTTCGCCAAGGATGAACCCTTCACGCCCGACGATCTGCCGAAGATCGAGAAGAAGATGAAGGAGATCATCCAGCGCAACAAGCCGTTCACAAAGGAAGTCTGGCCGCGCAACAAGGCCAAGGAGGTCTTCGCCGCCAAGGGTGAGGCCTACAAGGTCGAACTCGTGGACGCGATCCCGGAAGATCAGGACCTCAAGATCTACTATCAGGGCGACTGGTTCGACCTCTGCCGTGGCCCGCATATGGCCTCGACGGGACAGATCGGAACGGCCTTCAAGCTGATGAAGGTCGCCGGCGCCTACTGGCGTGGTGACTCCAACAATCCCATGCTGACCCGCATTTACGGCACGGCCTGGGCTGAGCAGGAAGAGCTGGACAACTATCTGCACATCCTGGCCGAAGCCGAAAAGCGCGACCACCGAAAACTCGGCCGCGAAATGGATCTCTTCCATTTCCAGGAGGAGGGGCCCGGCGTCGTGTTCTGGCACGGCAAGGGCTGGCGCATGTTCCAGACGCTGGTCTCCTACATGCGTCGCCGGCTTTCCGGCACCTACCAGGAGGTCAACGCGCCGCAGGTGCTCGACAAGTCGCTGTGGGAAATCTCCGGACACTGGGGCTGGTACCGCGACAACATGTTCAAGGTGACGGTCGCCGGCGACGAGACCGACGACGACCGCGTCTTCGCACTGAAGCCGATGAACTGCCCCGGTCACGTGCAGATCTTCAAGCACGGCCTTAAGTCATACCGGGAACTGCCTGTCCGGCTTGCCGAATTCGGCATCGTTCATCGCTATGAGCCGTCAGGTGCTCTGCACGGCCTGATGCGGGTGCGCGGCTTCACGCAGGACGATGCGCACGTCTTCTGCACCGACGAGCAGATGGCGGCGGAATGCCTGCGCATCAACGACCTGATCCTCTCGGTCTACAAGGATTTCGGCTTCGACGAAGTCGTCGTGAAGCTCTCGACCCGTCCGGAGAAGCGCGTCGGGTCCGACGAGCTCTGGGATCGTGCCGAGGGCGTGATGATGGAAGTCCTGCAGAAAATCGAGGCGCAGTCGGGTGGTCGCATCAAGACCGGCATCCTGCCGGGCGAAGGCGCCTTCTACGGGCCGAAGTTCGAATACACGCTGAAGGACGCGATCGGCCGTGAATGGCAGTGCGGTACGACCCAGGTCGACTTCAACCTGCCGGAACGCTTCGGTGCCTTCTATATCGACCAGAACTCGGAGAAGACCCAGCCGGTGATGATCCACCGGGCGATCTGCGGATCGATGGAACGCTTCCTCGGCATCCTGATCGAGAACTTCGCCGGTCATATGCCGCTCTGGATCGCACCGGTCCAGGTGGTCGTCGCGACGATCACCTCGGATGCCGACGCTTACGGCAACGAAGTGGCCGAAGCCCTGCGCGACGCCGGGATGACGGTGGAGACCGACTTCCGCAACGAGAAGATCAACTACAAGGTCCGCGAGCACTCGGTGACCAAGGTTCCGGTGATCATCGTCTGCGGCAAGCGCGAGGCGGAAGAGCGGACGGTCAATATCCGCCGTCTCGGCTCGCAGGAACAGGTATCTATGTCGCTCGACGAGGCCGTTTCGGCGCTCTCGTGGGAAGCGACCGCGCCCGACGTCAAGCGCAAGGTCGAGGCAAAGAACGCCCGCGCCTGATTGGTGTGCGATCGCGAAAGAGCGCCGGCGGGTTCTTCGGAGCCCGCCGGTTTTCTTTTGTGCGGTTTGGGATGAGCGGGAGCGCCGGGGCAGGCGCGTCAGTTCAGGATCAGTTCGACGTCGATGTTGTGGCCGGCTTCGACGGTGAAGTCTTTCTGGTAGATCTTGTCCTTGTTGCGGGCGATCGCCGTATAGCCGCCCTCGGCGAGCACCATGACCGGGAAGGCGCTGACGCTTTCGGCGACCACGTCGCCGGAGCCCGTGAGGATCGACCAGGCGGTGTCCGCGATGGCTTCGCCGCCGGCCTCGGACACCAGCTTGAAGCTGATCTGCGAGGCGCGGTGCTGGATGGTTGCTTCAGTGAGTTTGCCGGCTTCGACCTTCAGGTCGGCGCGCACCACGGCATTGACCGAACCGTATTCCGAAACGACGTGGTAGGTCCCTGCGTTGAGCCGCACGATGGTGTTCGGCTTGACCTCGGCCATCACCAGCCCGCGCTCGCCGTCCTCCTGCGTTTCGGAGGAATAGACGCTGAATTTCAGCTCGGCTGTCGGTATCCTTGTGTCGGCGCCTGAAACGGCGTTGAGCAGCATGCCGCCGGCGTCCAGCACCAGCACCTGCGTCTCGATATCGCCGCTCTCCGGAACCGTGAGTTTCTTGGTGGCACCGGCACGGCCGAACGAGACGTTGACGAAATACTCGCCCGGCGAAAGCTGGAAGTCGGCGGATCCGCCCTCGGAACTCGCGACAAGCGGCAGCTTGCCGTCGTCGGCGGGGATTGGGCTGAAGACGCGCCAGGAGAGGCCCTGCTGAACCGGCTCGCCATCGCCGGTGAGCCTGGCCTCGAAGACGATGTTCTTGGCGACCGGCGGCTTCAGCGTCTCACCGAAATCGGGCGAGAAGGCCTTGAGCTTCGGCATCTTGGTGGTGCTGTCGAGCTGTTTGAACGACTTGAACGCGTCATCGGCGCCCGTCGACGGCATTGCCGGCAGGCTGACCGCCAGCATGAGTGCTAGGCGGGCGACAAAACGATGAACTCTCATGGGATGCACAATCAGTTGACTTCCTCACCAATGGAAGCAACTTCAATCCGAATGCGATGGCAATTTCAAGACTTGTCCGTCGTGCTAGCCGAAGGGAAAGCAAATCAACATGAAAAAAGACATCCACCTTGCCGACTATCTGGCGACTCGCCGCTCCGTGCCCGCCTTCCAGATGTGCGAACCCGGGCCGTCGAGGGAGGAGATCGAAGCGATTCTGACGCTGGCCGTCAGGGTTCCGGATCACGGCAAGCTGGCGCCTTGGCGCTTCACCGTCTATCGGGGTGCCGAACGGGTACGGATCGGCGACGCGCTTCTCGCGATGGCGATGGAGAAGAACCCGGACCTGAGCGGCGAAATGCAGGCCGTCGAAAAGACCCGGTTTACCCGGGCGCCCGTCGTGATCGCCGTCGTCAGCCGCGCTGCTCCGCATCAAAAGATCCCTGACTGGGAACAGCTGATGTCGGCGGGTGCGGTCTGCCTCAACCTGCTGATGGCGGCCAACGCGCACGGCTACGTCTCCAACTGGCTGACGGAATGGTTCGCCTATGACGAGGGCGCCTATCCTTTGCTCGGCATCGCCCCGGGGGAAAAGGTGGCGGGCTTCATCCATGTCGGCTCGACGACCTTCCCCGTCACCGAGCGCCCGCGCCCGCCGCTCGCCGAGGTGGTGACCTGGATCGGTGGGGAAGAATGATGTTTTACACCACCGATACGAACCTCCACGGCCTGCCGCACGATCCGTTCAAGGCAATCGTGACCCCGCGTCCGATCGGCTGGATCGGCTCGAAGGGGAAGGACGGGTCGACCAATCTCTCTCCATACTCCTTCTTCAACGCCGTGAGCGACCGGCCGAAGATCGTGATGTTCTCATCGAGCGGACGAAAGGATACGTTGCGCAACGTCGAGGAGACCGGTGTCTTCACCACCAGTTTCGTCGGTGCCGAGATATTGAAGCCGATGAACGAATCGTCCGTCGTCGTGCCCTATGGCGTCGATGAGTTTTCGATCGCCGGCCTCACGGCCCGGACGGGAGAACTGGTCGACGCGCCGTATGTCGGCGAAGCCCTTGCCGCCTTCGAATGCAAGGTCACGGAAATCCATCGCCTGAAGACGGCTGCCGGCGGCTTCTCCGACAGCTATGCTGTCTTCGGCGAGGTGGTGGGCATCCACATTGACGAGCGGGTGTTGCGTGACGGCCGTTTCGACGCCGCGCTGGCACGGCCGATGGCGCGGATGGGCTACATGGATTACGCCGAGGCGTCGGAAACCTTCGAACTCCTGCGTCCGGTCCCACCCTCGCGAACCTGACGGCTCCTTCAGGAGAAGAGACGATTGACGGTCGCGACCTGTTCGGGGCGCTCGCAGATGACGGCGGAAAAGCCATCCTGCAGCGCGGTCCGGCACGCCTCGGACACGCTGTTCTCGTCGGTCTCCGCCCTAAGCCAGTCGATCGCCGCGATACCGGCCGACGCCGCGCCGAGAAGCATAAGCCCCCGTGCGGTCGCCAGACCGCAGGGAAGGGGCGTCGAGTCGAGGGAGGCGGCTACCCCGAGACCAGCGGCAAGGGCCATGGGATGCCAGGCGAGCCCCGCCAGGCGCTTCGATTTTCCGGCAAAGCTCGCTGCCGACAAGGCTCCCGCCGGATTGTCGCCAGCGAGCGCAAGGATCGCGGTGCGGCCGACCGCCTGGCCAGCCTTCGCTTCTTCCACCGAGAGCATCACATCGGCTTTCTGGACGTCCGCGCCGCAGGTCGCACCGCTGAGCAGGATCGCATCCGGCTGGTGAGGGATGATGAGCGAGAGCGAAAGGGCGAGGGCGTCCGTCTCGAGGGGCGGCGGGACAAGCGAGAAGAGGGCCGGTGGTGTCGCCCTTACTCCGATCCGCTGGGCGAAAGTCCTGACAGTCTCTGGCGCAACTGCCGCTTTCTCAATGCGATCCGCCCGCAGGTCGAGAGCGACGGCGTCGGCGCCCGCCA
>DATGWU010000158.1:0-7756 GCA_035299345.1 Rhizobium sp. | reverse complement strand
CCCTCTACGCCATGCACGACGCACCGGAGCGCGACTGGACGGTCGATCTGCTGTCGAAAGTCGCGGGCATGTCGCGCAGCCGGTTCGCCGCGGAATTCGCCGCCGATGTCGGCCTGCCGCCCATCGAGTATCTCACCGCCTGGCGGCTGGCAAAGGCAAGGGCGCTGCTCGCGCGCTCCGGGCTGGACGTCACCGACATCGCCGAGCGCTGCGGCTACCGCTCCCTGCCCTCCTTCTCCCAGCGCTTCAAGGCGGCCTTCGGCACTTCGCCCGCCCGCTTCCGCCGGGAGAGCCGCGGCCAGGCATGAAAAAGCCCGGCGCGGAGGCGTCCGCGCCGGGCTTCGGTCATTTCCCTGGGAGGAGGAAATCAGTCGACGTTAAAGACGAGCGGCTTCGCCTGTTTGATCGCCGGGTTGGCGGTCAGCTTGTCGAGCACGGCCTGATCGACGGCACCGTCGACATAGAGAAGGGCGATCGCATCTCCGCCTTCCTTCTCGCGGCCGAGTTGGAAGTTGGCGATGTTGACCCGCCCCTCGCCGAGGGTGGTGCCCATGAAGCCGATCATGCCGGGGACGTCGGTGTTGGAGATGTAGATCATGTTCTGACCGACATCGGCGTCCATGTTGATGCCCTTGATCTGGATGAAGCGCGGCTTGCCGTCGGAGAAGACCGTGCCGGCGACCGAACGGGTTTGGCGTTCGGTGACGACGGTGAGCTTGATGTAGCCGTCGTAGACGCCCGTCTTGTCGCGCTTGACTTCGGAGAGCACGATGCCCTTTTCCTTGATCATGATCGGCGCCGAAACCATGTTGACGTCGGAGACCTGGTTGCGGATCAGGCCCGCCAGAAGCGCGGACGTCAGCGCCTTGGTGTTCATCGTCGCCGTCTGGCCGTCATAGAGGATCTCGATTTCCTTGATCGGGCTTTCCGTGACCTGCCCTGCAAACGAGCCGAGCACGTCCGCAAGCCGGATGAAGGGCTTCAGGATCGGGGCCTCTTCCGCCGAGATCGACGGCATGTTGATGGCGTTGGAAACCGCGCCCTTGATCAGGTAGTCCGACATCTGTTCGGCGACCTGCAGGGCAACGTTTTCCTGGGCTTCCGTCGTCGAGGCGCCGAGATGCGGCGTGCAGACGACGTTGGGCAGGCCGAAGAGCGGGCTTTCCGTCGCGGGTTCGACCTCAAAGACGTCGAAGCCGGCGCCGGCGACGTGGCCGGACTTGATCGCTTCGGCGAGCGCCGCTTCGTCGACCAGGCCGCCGCGGGCGCAGTTGATGATGCGCACGCCGGGCTTCGTCTTGGCGATCGCATCCTTGTTGAGGATGCCGCGGGTCTTGTCCGTCATCGGCACGTGCAGCGTGATGAAGTCGGCGCGGGCGAGCAATTCGTCGAGCTCGACCTTCGTGACGCCCATCTCCTCGGCGCGTTCCTTCGACAGGAAGGGGTCGTAGGCGAGGACGTGCATCTTGAGACCGATGGCGCGGGCGCAGACGATCGAACCGATATTGCCGGCGCCGATGACGCCGAGCGTCTTGCCGGTAATCTCGACGCCCATGAACTTCGACTTCTCCCACTTGCCGGCCTGGGTCGAGGCGTCGGCGGCGGGGATCTGGCGGGCGACGGCGAACATCAGCGCGATCGCGTGTTCGGCGGTGGTGATCGAGTTGCCGAACGGGGTGTTCATGACGATGATACCGCGGCGCGAGGCGGCCGGAATGTCGACATTGTCGACGCCGATGCCGGCGCGGCCGATGACCTTGAGATTGGTCGCGGCGGCGATCAGCTTTTCCGTCGCCTTGGTGGCGGAACGGATGGCGAGACCATCGTAATTGCCGATGATTTCGGCGAGCTTTTCCTTGTCCTTGCCGAGCTTCGGCTGGAAATCGACTTCGACGCCGCGATCGCGGAAGATCTGGACGGCGGTTTCCGACAGTTCGTCGGATACGAGAACGCGAGGTGCCATGACGAGGCCTCCTTCAAAGAGTTCGTGTGTCAGAATTCGGGAAAGAGGGCTTCGCCCGCAGGCGAAGCCGGATCGGTGTCAGGCCGCAGCCTTGGAAAGCGTCGCCTTCTGCGTCTGGTAGGCCCAGGCGAGCCAAGGCATCAGCGCTTCCATGTCGGCCTTCTCGATGGTGGCACCGGCCCAGATGCGAAGTCCGGACGGTGCGTCGCGATAGGCGCCGATGTCGTAGGCGACGCCTTGCTTGTCGAGCAGGTTGACGATGCCCTTGGCGAAGGCGGCCTGTGCGTCGGCGTCGAGCGCCAGAACGTCCTTGTCGACGATCGTCAGGCAGACGGAGGTGTTGGAGGCCGTCGCCGGGTCCCTGGCGAGGTTGGCGATCCAGTCGTTGGCCGTGACGAAGTCGGCGATCACCTTGGCATTGGCGTCGGCGCGGGCCATCAGGCCTTCGAGGCCGCCGATCGACTTCGCCCAGAGGAGCGCATCGATATAGTCCTCGACGCAGAGCATCGACGGCGTGTTGATGGTCTCGCCGGTGAAGATGCCTTCGATCAGCTTGCCGCCCTTGGTCATGCGGAAGATCTTCGGGAGCGGCCAGGCCGGGGTGTAGCTTTCCAGCCGTGCGACGGCGCGCGGCGAGAGGATGAGCATGCCGTGGCCGCCCTCCCCGCCCAGCACCTTCTGCCAGGAGAAGGTGACGACGTCGAGCTTGGCAAAGTCGAGGTTCTGCGCGAACGCCGCCGAGGTGGCGTCGCAGATCGTCAGGCCCTTGCGGTCGGCCGGGATGAAATCGGCATTCGGGACGCGAACACCCGAAGTGGTGCCGTTCCAGGTGAAGACCACGTCGCGGTCGAAATCGACGGCGGAAAGATCGGGAAGCTCGCCGTAAGCCGCTTCGAACTTGCGGACGTCCTGCAGCTTCAGCTGCTTGACGACGTCGGTGACCCAGCCGGCGCCGAAGCTTTCCCAGGCGAGCATGTCGACGCCACGCTCGCCGAGCAGCGACCAGAGCGCCATTTCGACGGCGCCGGTGTCGGAGGCGGGCACGATGCCGATGCGGTAGTCCGCCGGCACGTTGAGAATTTCGCGGGTGAGGTCGATGGCCTGCTTCAGCTTGGTCTTGCCGACCTTGGCGCGGTGCGAACGACCGAGCGGAGCATCAGCGAGCGCTTCGAGCGACCAACCGGGGCGCTTCGAGCAGGGGCCAGAAGAAAAGTGAGTGTTCGCCGGACGCGCGGCGGGGGCGACGATATCAGCCATATAGATACCCTTCCAGGTAATTAGCCTCTCGTTGGGGAGAGGTGTCCCGCCGTCGTCGTTAGTCCTCCGCCCTTTTCCAGTCAAGCGCTTTGTGTCGCGATCCGGAAAATTTTTGCCGCAGCCGTTGCAGTCAAAACGTCGCACGTCGTCGGCACGCGGTCCGGCGGTATGCGACCCGTGATGGAAAGAAGGCCTTTTACCAGAGGCTCACGCGCACGCCGGCGCGGAATTCGTGGCGCCGGAGGCCGGCGTCTTCGCCCGAGCTGCCGCCGGAGAACATGGCTCCGCCGGCGATGTCGGAAAAGCGATAGCCGATATCGAACTTCACGCGGTCGCTGACGCTGTAGCTGACGCCCGCCATCAGGGCATAGGTGAAGCGCCAGCCGTCTTCGCCGGCGTAGCGCGCGTCGGCGAAGGTCGCGCCGCCGCAGGCGCCGCTGCCGTCCACGCAGTTCGGGCTCGCGGTGAAGGTTCCCCAGGCGACGTGGGTCGCACCGATGCCGGCGCCGACATAGGGGGTGAAGCCGGAGACGTTCAGGATATCGACATAGCCGTTCGCCATGAGGCCGTAGGCGCGGAAATCTGCCTTGCCATCATAGGAGCAGCCGGTGCCGGCGGGTGCGGCACCCGAACAGGGCTGCGCGGTGCGTCCGGAGCCTTCGAAGGTTCCCTCGAAGAACTCGCCCGTCAGGTCGGCGCGGAAGAGGTCGTTGAACTGGTAGCCGATGCCGGCGCCGCCGGAGAGCGGCTTGCCGAATCGCGAATCGTCAAAGTCGCCCGAATTGACGCCATCATTGAAGCGGTAGGAGGCATCGTCGTCGCCGGTCCAGGGGGAATAGCCGAGATCGGCGCGCAGATAGAGCCCGGCCTTGGGCTCGCCGGCGGTGATATCGACTTCCGGCGCGTCGATGAGGTCCTTGTCGTCGGCGCGCACCGAACCGGCGAGGGCTGCGAAGGCAAGAACGGAGGCGGTGAAGAGGCGGGCCGGCTTCATGGCATTTTTCCTGTTCGGGCAAGCGCGCGCCGCCCGGACCAACGATCATCAGCCCGCACTATGCCGGCGACTGGTTAACCCGCCGTTAAGCATGTCCGTTAAGCATGTTCGTTAAGGAATGGGCCTCCCCGAACGCGGAAAGGCCGCCCGAAGGCGGCCCCGTCCCGTCGACACTCCCGGCTGCGATGCGAGGAGGCGATGCCGGAAGCGTTCCGGGCAGACGATCAATCGTCGTTGTCGTTGCCGCCGCCGTGATCGTTGCCGCCGTCATGGCCGGTGCCGTGGTCGCTGTCGTTGCCGGCACCGTGGTCGTTCTCGCCACGGCCGTTGTCATCGTTGCCGTTGTCGTCATTGCCGCCGCGGCCGTTGTCGTCACTGCCGTTGCGGTCGGTATCGCCCATGCCGTTGTCGTCGCCCGAACGGTTGCTGTCGGCCGAGGAAGTCTCGTGGCCGAGGCACTGGGCGACGGTGGAGCAACCTTCGCTCGCCATGGCCGGGGCGGCAAGCAACGAGGAAGTGGAAGCGGCGAGAAGGGCTGCGAATACTGCGGTGTAGGTCTTCATTGGTCTGTCCTCCGTGTTGAAGATGGGATTATGAATACTCAACACTGGCTGACGGTTGGCTGACCGCTATCTGACGGGAAGCTGACAGGAACGAGAAAAACTTCTCCGCAACGAAAAGAGCCGCCGGATCGCTCCGGCGGCCTTCGGCATATGTTCACCCGACGCCCGGCTATTGCAGCGAATAGCGGAAGCCGAGCTTGATGTCGTGGGAGGTGATGTCCTTGAAGTGCATCGGCTCGTTGGTCACCGAGCCGTCATAGGCCTTGAGATCGCCGGTCTTGGCATCCCCGAGGTTCATGTAGGAATAGCCGAGGTCGAGGGTCATGCGGTCCGTGACCTGGTAGGCGACGCCCGCATGGAGCGCCCAGGCGAAGTTCCAGGTCGAGGCTGTGTCGCCGTAGGAAACGCCCGCCGTCGGAACGTTGACGTCCTGGAAGTGGGAGATCGTGTTCCGCGACGCGCCGATGCCGGCGCCGACATAGGGCGTGATGCCGTGCCAGTGGCCGACGTCGACATAGGCGTTCGCCATCAGCAACCATTCCGACTTGGTGCCTGAATAATCGTTGGTGCCGTCCCAGACGGTGCCCGCCCCGCCGGTGTGGCCGTAGCGGTCGAGTGCGGAGAAGCTCGCGTCGCCGCGATATTCGACGAAGGCGTCCGCGCGTAGCCAGTCGTTGAACTGGTAACCGACGCCGATGCCGGCGAGCGGCGCGCTGTCGAAGCCGCCCTCATCGAGGAACTCGTGGATCTCGACGTCGTCGAAGAGCGTATGTTCGAGGCTGCCGAGCTGCTGGTTGCTCATGCCGAGGTGACCGCGCAGGTAGAAGCCGCCGAAGGCCGGTGCCACCGGTTGCGGATCAGGTTCGACGTAAAGGTCGGCAGCGAACGCCGACGTACTTGCAAGAAGCATTGCTGCAAATGCGATGGGCAATCTGGTCATCTGTCGTTACTCCGCGCACCTTTTTTCGGCCGTGGGGTTGGCGCCGTGTGCTTGTTCAACAGAAAGATCGCAAATCGGAGTTAACACGGCATTAAGCGTACTCGTTAACTCTAGTACTTAACCATATTTTTTGAGGGTTTTTACTGTGACCGGTACTTTCAGGTGTAGCGGTCGCCACTATCGGCAAAGAAAATGCCGGCCCGTGAGCCGGCACTATAGTGAGCGTCAGCGAGGATCGCGGTAGCGATCAGCCGGCACGGCGCATCGGGTCCTGGCCGTACCGGTCGTCTCCCGCACGCCCGGACTGGGCGAGCTGGAACTGACCGAGCCGCTGGTCCATTTCGACCGCTTCGGAGGCGAGGCGATGGATAGCGGCGGTCGTTTCCTCGACCATCGCCGCATTCTGCTGGGTCATGATGTCGATCTGACCGACGGAGCTGTTGATCTCGACCAGCGTCTGCGCTTCCTCGCGCGTCGACTCCATGATCTCGCCGATCTGCCCGTTGATCGCAACGACATGGGCGCCGATGCCGTCGAGTGCCGAGCCGGCCTTTTCCACCAGCGAGACGCCGTTCGCGACTTCGCTCGTCGACTTCGCAAGCAGGCTCGCGATTTCCTTCGCGGCCGCGGCCGAACGCTGGGCGAGCTCGCGCACTTCCTGCGCGACGACGGCAAAGCCCTTGCCGCTCTCGCCGGCACGTGCCGCCTCGACGCCCGCGTTGAGCGCCAGAAGGTTGGTCTGGAAGGCGATCTCGTCGATCACGCCGATGATCCGGTTGATCTGCTGCGACGACGACTGGATCGCCTCCATCGCCGCGATCGTGTCGCGCATGATGTGCCCTGAATGCTCGGTGTCGTTCTTGGCGTTGCGGGCCAGCCGCTCGGCGTCCTCGGCACGGGCGATCTGCGTCTTCACGGCATCGGTGATCGCCTTGATCGCGCTTGCGGTTTCGGTGATGGCGGCCGCCTGGCGTTCGGTGCGGGCAGCGAGCTGGTCGGCGCCGGCACGCATTTCCTCCGAGCCCTCGCGGACGGCGACGGAGTTTCCGCCGATGCCCGAAAGCGTCTGGCTGAGCGTGGACAGCGCCTTGTTGAAGTTGTGCCGCAGGCCTTCGAGATCCTGCGGGAAGACCTGGGTGATCTGGAAGGCGAGATCGCCGCCTGCGAGCCGGTCGAGACCCTCGTCGAGCGCCTCGACGACCGCCTGCAGCGTGCGTGCCT
This sequence comes from Rhizobium sp., assembly GCA_035299345.1. GTDB lineage: Bacteria > Pseudomonadota > Alphaproteobacteria > Rhizobiales > Rhizobiaceae > Allorhizobium. Next base: position 818 of record DATGWU010000158.1, on the reverse strand, counting down.
CTGCTTCGCGCTCGGCAAAGCGCTGGCGGCGCTCGGCTTCCGACTTCTCGCGGTTTTCCTCGTTCATGGCTTCGAGGCGATGCTGCTCGATGAGCGCCGTGCGGAAGCGTTCGAGCGCACGCGCCATGGTTCCGATCTCGTCCTTGCGCTCCTGGTTGCCGACCACGTCGTCGAGCTTGCCGTTCGCCACTTCCCCGGTGACGGTCGCAAGCTTTGCGAGCGGCGCGAAGAGGCGGCGGGTGAGGACGCCGGTCGCAATCGCCATGACGGCGAGCGCGGCGACGGCGATCGCCGTCAGGATGCCGGCGATCTCGAGCGAGCCGGCGTTGAGTTCGGAAATGCCGATGCTCTCGACGACGAGGAAGCCGTGTTCGCCGAAGGAAATCGGCCGGGCATAGGCGCGGGCGGCGTCGCCGTCACGGTCGAAATCGGCGATCGCCGTGTCCGTGGCATCCATCGCAACGGCGGTGAAGCCGAAGGGAGCGGCCGAGATATCGGCAAGGTGGCCGTCAGGCGAAAGCGCGATACCGGTTCCGTCGGTGGAAAGGATCGCCGAACGCTCGCCGCTCTCGATAGTGATCCCCTTGGAGAGGATGCCGGCGACGGCGCTTTCCTTGAGCTGGAACAAGATCGTTCCCTTGAAGGCGCCGAATTTCACGACCGGCACCGCGAAATAGATGTCGGGCGAGGACGGATCGCTGCCAACGACGAGGCCGGAGAAGCGCGTCGGGGCTGCATCCTCCGTCGCGCCGGCGGCGGCTTCCGCGCTGGCTGCGAAGGCGCGGCCGATACCGGACGCCTGGAATTCGCCTGCCGTG
>DATGWU010000157.1:0-10310 GCA_035299345.1 Rhizobium sp. | reverse complement strand
TCCCGCCTCGCCGGACTTCGCATGGTCCGGTGTATCCGATGGCGGAACGGGGTGATTCTACGACAGGTCGGGAGAGGGTGAATGAAAATGGGGGGTTGGGATTGATTTTGTTGTGGAATTTCGAGCGACGGCTGGAAGGCGGGGAGCGCTCACCCCCTCTGTCACTTCGTGACATCTCCCCCACAAGGGGAGATCGGTGCTGGCCGGTGCCGCGGGCACGGCCAGTCTTCGAGCGCGAGGAGAGAGACGCTGCGTGCTTCACCGTCCCCTTGAGGGGGAGGGTCGGACCGCAGGTCCGGGGTGGGGTGATCCGTGACGTCGTCACCCCCACCCGCGCGTTCCGCGCGACCTCCCCCCTCAAGGGGGAGGTGGGGTCGTATCGGCATGCGCCCCTCCTCCTGCCTTGACACATACAATCCATCCATTATTCTGGATATATGGATGAGAAAAACGTCATTGCGGCGCTGGCCGCGCTTGCGCAGCCGACGCGGTTGCAGACCTTTCGCCTGCTGGTGGCGCGGGAACCGGACGGCGTGCCAGCGGGAGAGCTGGCGCGGCTTGCCGGCGTGCCGCAGAACACCATGTCGGCGCATCTTTCGACGCTGGCCCAGGCCGGGCTGGTGACGGGTGAGCGGCAGGGCCGCTCGATCCTCTACCGCGCCGACCTCGCCTGCTTCCGGGCGATGACGCTCTATCTTCTCAAGGACTGCTGCGGCGGCAATGCCGAACTCTGCGCGCCGCTGATCGCCGACCTCGCGCCCTGCTGCCCGCCGGCAGCCTGCGCATAATGACCGCCCTCACGCCGCAAACAACCGACGGACGACGACCATGACCGACAGGATCTACAACGTGCTCTTTCTCTGCACGGGCAATTCCGCCCGCTCGATTCTCGCCGAGGCGATCCTGGCGAAGGAGGGGAACGGACGCTTCCGCACCTTCTCCGCCGGCAGCCACCCGAAGGGCGAGGTGCATCCGCTGGCGCTGAAGACACTCGCCGCCCTCGGCTATCCGACGGAGGGTTACCGCTCGAAGAGCTGGGACGAGTTCGCCGAGCCCGGCGCGCCGGAGATCGATTTCATCTTCACCGTCTGCGTCAACGCCGCCGGCGAGGCCTGCCCGATCTGGCCCGGCCATCCGATGACCGCCCACTGGGGCGTCGAGGACCCGGCCGTCGTCGAAGGCTCCGACGTCGAGAAGGAACGCGCCTTCGGCCAGGCCGCCCGCTTCCTGAAGAACCGCATCACCGTCTTCACCAGCCTGCCGCTTTCCTCGATCGACAAGCTCGCGCTGGAAACACGGCTGAAGCAGATCGGCGCCATGGACGGCGCAAGCCATGCGGCCGCTGATACGGCCGGCGGAAAGGTCGCCTGATGTCCACGTTCGAACGCTACCTGACGGTCTGGGTCGGTCTCTGCATCGTCGCCGGCATCGCGCTCGGCCATCTCTTCCCGGCGCTCTTCCATGCGATCGGCGCGCTGGAGATCGCCAGGGTAAACCTGCCGGTCGCCGTGCTGATCTGGCTGATGATCGTGCCGATGCTCCTGAAGATCGACTTCGCAGCGCTTTCCGAGGTCGGCCGGCACTGGCGCGGCATCGGCGTCACCCTGCTGGTCAACTGGGCGGTCAAGCCCTTCTCGATGGCGCTGCTCGGCTGGCTCTTCGTCGGCTGGCTCTTCCGGCCATACCTGCCGGCGGGGCAGATCGATTCCTACATCGCCGGCCTCATCATCCTCGCCGCCGCCCCGTGCACGGCGATGGTCTTCGTCTGGTCCAACCTGACGAAGGGCGAACCGCATTTCACCCTGACGCAGGTGGCGCTGAACGATGCGATCATGGTGGTCGCCTTCGCGCCGATCGTCGCCCTGCTGCTCGGGCTTTCGGCGATCACCGTCCCGTGGGACACGCTCGTGCTCTCGGTGGTGCTCTATATCGTCATCCCGGTCGTGGTGGCGCAACTGCTGCGGCGCCGGCTGCTTGCCGCCGGCACGCCGGGAGGGCTCGATCGCCTGCTGGCCCGTCTGCAGCCGCTGTCGCTCGTCTCGCTGCTCGCCACCCTCGTTCTGCTCTTCGGCTTCCAGGGCGAGCAGATCATCGCGCAGCCGGCGGTCATCGGCCTGCTTGCCGTGCCGATCCTGATCCAGGTCTATTTCAACTCGGGCCTCGCCTATCTCCTCAACCGCTGGTCCGGCGAAGAGCACTGCGTTGCCGGCCCCTCCGCCCTGATCGGCGCGTCGAACTTCTTCGAGCTCGCCGTCGCCGCGGCGATCAGCCTCTTCGGCTTCCAGTCGGGTGCGGCACTCGCGACCGTCGTCGGCGTGCTGATCGAGGTGCCGGTCATGCTGTCGGTCGTCTGGATCGTCAACCGCAGCAAGGGATGGTACGAACGCGGCGCCGCCGTCTCCCGCGGCATCTCTACTGAAAAGGCCTGAACATGGACGTCGTCATCTACCACAACCCCGCCTGCGGCACCTCGCGCAACACGCTGGCGCTGATCCGCCATGCCGGCATCGAGCCGACGGTCGTCGAATACCTGAAGACGCCGCCGGGCCGGGACGAACTCGCCGCGATGATCCGCGACGCCGGGCTCTCCGTGCGTGAGGCGATCCGCGAGAAGGGCACGCCCTATGCCGAGCTCGGCCTCGACGACCCGGCGCTCACCGACGACGCACTGCTCGCCGCCATGCTCGCCCACCCGATCCTCATCAACCGGCCCTTCGTGGTGACGCCGCTCGGCACGCGTCTCTGCCGGCCTTCGGAAGCCGTGCTCGACATCCTGCCGGCAGACGCCTTCAGGGGCGCCTTCGCCAAGGAGGACGGCGAACAGGTTCTCGGCGAGAGAGGCGAACGCCTCTAATTTTCCGCCGGCGGCCGGTCGAAGCCGTCGGCAAAGCGGTCGTCGTCGAAGGGATAGAGGAGCCGCCCGAGCCTTCGGAAACCGGGATCGGAAAGCTCCCGGAAGAAACCGATCGGATCGCTGCGGTAGCTCGCCGCATCTTCGGCCGAGCCGAGCCGGGCGACGAGCGGCGCGACGAGCGGCGGCAGGAGATGCCGCCAGCCGAGGAGACCGTAGGGACCGGAAGGCCGCCAGGGCGCGGCGCGCCGGCGCGCTCCGACGAGCCGCCGGCTTTCCGCCGGCACCCCCTCCTCGCGCCAGGCGACCATCTGCGAAAGACACGCCTCGAAGCTGCTGGCCGCCCCGCTCAGCGGATCGAAATAGCGCGGATAGAGGAGATAGACGCCGGCAAACAGCGCCTCGAGGCTAAGCCTGCGACCGCGCCGCGGATTGGCCTGCCGGTCGTCGGTGAGGCCCCACCCGGCATAGAAGGGCGAGCCGATCACCGTCACTGGCTTGCCGCGCAAGAGCGCCTCGAAGCCGGCGAGCGAGGTGATGGTATAGACGTGGTCGGCGGCCTCCAGCACGTCCGGAAGCGGCACCGGATCGGTGAGGATCTCGCAGAGATGCGCGACCTCCTTAGGATCGGACTGCGCCTTGCGCACGCCTTTCAGCACGTCGGGATGCGGCTTGTAGACGATGCGAGCGCCGGGATTTTCCTGAGCTGCGAGCCGCACGAGATCGTTGTTGCGGAAGAGCCGGTCGCAGCCGAAGCGGATCGAGGCGTCGTCCTCCACCTGCCCGACCACCAGCACGCTGCGGCGTCCGTCAGACTTTGCCGGTGTGGTTCGCGCCGCCTGCGGCGCGTTGTACTTGCTGACCCGGCTCTCGAGGAGCGCCGCGATGCCGGCACTTGCCCGCGCGAGCAACGCCGGATCGCCTTCGAAATCATGAGTTCTCAGCAGGTTCTCGAGGTCGGACGAGCCGCGGGCGTCGAAATAGGGGCGCTTGCCGTCCACCGTCAGCGAGAAGGGCGCGCTCTGCCCGGCGCTCGACTGCAGCGAACGCAGGAAGCCGTCCTCGACGAAATGGACGGGAATTCCGTGCGCCTCGGCATGGGCGCGCGCCGCCTCCGGCAGGTTCGGTCCCCAGACCACGAAGGCGGTCTTTCCGAGCGCGGCGATCCGCGGCGCCCAGACGGTGCGGAACGCATCGTCACCGAGGTGAAAGGGGATGTAGTGGAAGCGCCATTCCGGAAAATAGGCCTCCAGCAGCCGCCTTTTCCACTGGTGGATATGGAAGGCGACGACCGGCAGGGGCGTCGGCCGGGTGCTCATTGAATGTTCCTTGCTCGCTGGCCACGGACAACCTGAAACTGCCTTTACCCTGTCTTCGCGCGATCCGCCAGTTCCGGCGGCGACGCAGCGCGGCGACGCCAATGCGTCGATCGGAAAACCTTTCGTTAAATTTTACCTAATAGGATTGTCCGTCGAAGTGAGGATTAGCGATGCGTGGCGTAATTGTCGTTGGCCTTCTGCTGGCATTGACTGCTTGTGCGAAACCGCCGAGCCAGACCCGAAATGCCTGCGCGATATTCGAGCAGCGTGACGGGCTGTTCAACAATTGGCGGCGGGCGGCAAAGGGTGCCGAACGGGAATACGGCGTGCCCGTGCCGATCCTGATGGCGACGATCTACACGGAATCGAATTTCAAGCACAATGCGCGCCCGCCGCGCACCAAGCTCCTTGGTTTCATTCCATGGAAGCGCAAGTCGACGGCCTACGGCTATTCGCAGGCACTCGACGGCACCTGGGAGCGCTACCAGCGCGAGACCGGCCGCTGGTCGGCACGGCGCACCGATTTCTCCGACGCGATGTCCTTCATCGCCTGGTATCACCGCGAAAGCGCGATGAAGAACGGCATCCCGCTCAACGATCCCTACCAGCTCTACCTCGCCTACCATTCCGGCCATGCCGGCTACGCCAAGGGCAGTTGGAGGAACAACGGCGAAGCGCTCTCCGGCGCCAAGCGTTTCACCGAGATCACCTATACTTACGCCCGCCAGCTGCAGAGCTGCCCGGACTGAGAAAGCCGGCGCGGGGGCCTGAAGCGCTCGTCCCCCACCGGCGATGCCTTTGCGCTGTACGGCGTGGATCCTCGGGTCAAGCCCGAGGATGACGGGAGTGTGGGGGAGACCGTGGTGCCCAAAGAAGCGTTGCGGCACGGTGACGCAATCGGGGAGGCCGGCGCAGCACTCAAGACCGATTGCCGGGAACTTGCGCAAACCTCTCAGTAAGGCACTCCTTGCGAGACATGGAAGGCCGTCATCCTCGGGCTTGACCCGAGGATCCACGACCGCACGCGACGTCCCTACGTCCCCGTCATCGCCTCACATACGTTCGGCTCTTCTCCCCGCCGGGAGAAGAGGCAATCCCCGGAAGGGCGGCCTACTCGGCCTCGCCCGCCGCCTGGATGGCGGAAATCTGCCAGTCGGTTCCGGACCGGCGGACGAAGGTCCAGATCTCGGTCGATTCGGTGAGATTGTCCGGATCGCCGCTCACCACCTTGCCGGTCGCGCGGTCGCGCAGGACGTCGATGCTCTCGTAGCGCATGGCGACGGTCGCATAGTCGACATGGCCCTCGCGCCAGGCTTCGGCGACGTCACCCTGCAGCAGGCGGACATCGCGCACCTCGTTCTTCACGCCCTTGGTGGCGTTCTCGCTCAGCTCCTCGGCGAGATAGGACATCGCCTCCGGCGTGGTGATGCGGCGGAGCGCGGAATAGTCCTCGGCCATATAGGCAGTCTGCATTTCTTTGAGCAGGCCGTCGAAACGGTCGAGGTCCGCCTGGCTGATGCCGATCTCGTCGGCGGAGGCGGACGGCGTGGGCGGCGAAGCCGACGCGGACGAACCGCCGAAATCGACGCCGCCCATGCGCGGAATATGAAAGCCGGGGCCGCTCGCCACATTGCTGCGGGCCGAGGAACCGGCACCGGAATAGGCGGTCTGGCGATTACCGAACATGCGCATGGCAAACCGGATGGCGAAGAAGATCAGCGCGCCCTGCAGCAGAAGGCCGAGGAAGCCGAAACCGCCGCCGAAGCCCGAGCCCATCAGCATGCCGAAAAGGCCGTCCATCAACAAGCCGCCCATCAGGCCGCCGGCGAGACCGCCGAACAGGCCACCAGTGCGTCCCGCCGGGTTCGGCGCGGCCGCCGGACGCGTGGTCTGGCCCTGCGGCGTCATGCTGCGTTCGATCGGGGATGCCGGCGCGGGGGCCGTGCGGGTGGCGGGCGGTGCGCTGTAGGTGCGGGTGCCGCGGCTGCCGAAACCGCCGAAGCTTCCGGCGCGTCGCGCCTCGGCAAGGTCGGCCACGCTGACGACGACCGCAAGCGCGATCGCCAGGATCCCGAAGAATTTTCCGTATTGCCGCATCATGCCTTCCTGCATTCCTCTGTCGCCGGAATGGCGACCGATACGCCTACCATATGGAGAGGGGGACGCGCGAGTTGAAGGGCAAAACGCCGAAATCAACCGGAAAGTCGCCGCGAGACGTGTTCACGCACCGAGCGCGGCCTTGATGGCGAGCGCGACGACGAGCACGCTTGCCACGCCGCCGGCCCAGAGCGCGAGGAACCACAGGAGCCGACGCGCAAGGACGGAGCCGGCCATCAGTGATAGCCCTCCTCCGGATCGACCTTGCCGCGGAAGACCCAGTAAGCGTAGCCGGTATAGACGAGGATGATCGGCACGAGCACGGCGGCGCCGACGAGGAGGAAGGCGAGGCTTTCCGGCGGGGCCGCGGCATCCTGGATGGTGATCGAGGTCGGCACGATATAGGGATAGAAGCTGATCCCGATCCCGACATAGCCGAGGACGAAGAGGCCGAGCGCGCCGATGAAGGGCTGGACTTCCCGGCCGAGCTGCAGGCCGCGGATGATCGCGTAGAGGCAAGCGACGACCATCAGCGGCACGAGCACAGTGAAGACGGCGGTTGGAAAACCGAACCAGCGTTCGAGATAGAGCGGCTTCAGCCACGGCGTCCAGAGGCTGAAGACGCCCATGCCGGCGACGGTGAGGAGCGCCGCGACACGGGCGTAGTCCGAAGCCCGCGCGGCGAGCGTCCCTTTCGTCTTCATCACCAGCCAGGTCGCGCCGAGCAGCGAATAGCCGACGACGAGGGCGATGCCGGTCGCCACCGAGAACGGCGTCAGCCAGTCCCACCAGCCGCCGGCATAGGCGCGGTTCTCGACCGGAATGCCCTGGACAAGGGCGCCGAGCGCGACGCCCTGGAAAAAGCCCGCGACCAGCGACCCGCCGGCGAATGCGGCGTCCCACAGGCGCTCGGCCCGCCGCGTGCGCCAGCGGTATTCGAAGGCGACGCCGCGGAAAATGAGGCCGAGCAGCATCGCGATCAGAGGCACGTAGAGCGCCGGCAGGATGGTCGCATAGGCGAGCGGGAAGACGGCGAGCAGGCCACCGCCACCGAGCACCAGCCAGGTCTCGTTGCCGTCCCACACCGGCGCGACGGAATTCATCATCTGGTCGCGGTCGCGCTTTTCCGGGAAGAACGGGAAGAGGATACCGATCCCGAGGTCGAAACCGTCGAGGATCACATAGGCGAGGACCGCAAAGGCGATGAGGGCGGCCCAGACGAAAGCAAGATCGAAGGGCATGTCAGCCTCCCTGGGGCGCGTTGCCGGCGGGGCCGGGCGTGACCCCCGACGTGCGGATCGGTCCCTCGCCGAGGTCCGAGGTCGGATCACGCGGCAGCCGCGCCATCAGCCGGAGCATGTAGAAGGTGCCGGCACCGAAAACGAGGAAATAGACGACGATGAAGGCGACAAGCGAGGCGCCGACCGCCGGCGCTCCGATGGGCGAGAGCGAATCCGAAGTCAGCAGGTGCCCGTAGACGGTGAAGGGCTGGCGCCCGACCTCGGTGGTGACCCAGCCGGCGATCACCGCGACGAAACCCGCGGGCGACATGGCGACCGCCACACGATGCAGCGCCGGATTGGCGTAGAGGGTGCCGCGGTAGCGGCTCCAGAGGCTCCAGAGACCGACGCCGAGCATCAGGAAGCCGACGACCAGCATCACCCGGAACGACCAGAAGACGATCGCGACGGGCGGCTGCCGATCCTGCGGCACCGTGTCGAGGCCGGCAAGCGGAGCGTCGAGGTCGTGCTTGAGGATGAGGCTCGACACTTTCGGGATTCCGATCGCATAATCGAGCCGCTGTTCCCGCTGGTTCGGCAGGCCGAAGAGATAGAGCGGCGCGCCCTCGGGATGACTTTCGAAATGGCCCTCCATGGCCATGATCTTGACCGGCTGTTGTTCGAGCGTGTTGAGCCCGTGCAGGTCGCCGGCGACGATCTGGACCGGGGCGACGATCGCCGCCATCCACATCGCCATCGAGAACATGCGGCCGGCGCGCCGCGGAGCGGTGCCGCGCAGGAGGTGCCAGGCCCCGACGCCGCCGACGACGAAGGCGGTCGTCAGATAGGCAGCGATAACCATGTGGACGAGGCGATAGGGGAAGGACGGGTTGAAGATGACCTGCCACCAGTCGGCGGGCACGAACTGACCGGCGTCGTTGACGGCGAAGCCGGCCGGCGTCTGCATCCAGGAATTCACCGCGAGAATCCACGTCGCCGAGATCAGCGTGCCGGCAGCGACCATCAGCGTTGCGAAGAAGTGAAGCCCCGGCCCGACCCGCTTCAGGCCGAACAGCATCACGCCGAGGAAGCCCGCTTCCAGGAAGAAGGCCGTCAGCACCTCGTATCCCATCAGCGGACCGATCACCGGCCCCGCCTTGTCGGAGAAGACGCTCCAGTTCGTGCCGAACTGGTAGGACATGACGATGCCGGAGACGACGCCCATGGCGAAGGCGACCGCGAAGATCGCTTTCCAGAAGTTGAAGAGCTCTAGATAGACCTCGTCCCTCTTCCAGAGCCAGAGCCCCTCGAGGACGGCGAGATAGCTCGCCAGACCGATGGAGAACGCGGGAAAGATGATATGAAAGGATACGGTGAAGGCGAACTGGAATCGCGCCAGCATTTCCGCACTGAGGGCCTCAAACATCGCGTCTGCTTCCTGATTTCGGCGGATAATCACCAAGAAACTAGCGCGGACGCCCGCGAGGTCAACACGGGAAGCGGCATTCGCCCGGTGACGGATCAGCCCATGATCAGGCCCGGAGCAGCACCGGAAGCATGGAGGCGACGAGGAGTACGGCCATCGCGCCGTTGAACCAGACGATGCGCCTGCCCTCCCCGATGGCACGCCGCAGCGCCTGCCCGAAGAGCGACCAGACGCCAATAGAGGGCACGTTCACCACCGCGAAGACCAGGATCAGCAGCATCAGGCTGGCGAGATAACGGGACGGATCGGTGTAGGAGGCCGTGACGATCAGGGCCACCGCCCAGGCCTTCGGATTGACGAGCTGGAAGAGCGCCGCCTCGATGAAGCCGATCGGCCGGGCCATCGAGGGGTCGCCGGCGGTGCCGGCCGCGCCGCTGCGGGCGATCTTCACGGCGAGCCAGAGGACATAGACCGCGCAGAGGATCTTGAGCGCGAGGTAGACGGCCGGCGACATCGCCAGCACTTCGCCGAGCCCGAGGCCGACGAGCAGAACCATGGACAGGAAGCCGCAGGTCACGCCGAAGAGCAGCGGCAGGGAACGGACGAAACCGAAATTCATGCCGGAGGCGAGCAGCATGACGTTCGACGGCCCCGGCGAGATCGACATGACGAGGGCGAAGCCGGCAAGGGCGAAGAGATTTCCGGAGAACATGGGGACCTCCAGGATGGTCTGTTTGAGGGCACATTCCGATCGGCGACGTCCGATCACGCCCGGATGTTGACATCAGGGAGGTAGGAGCGCAGCCTCGGATCATCTCGTGTTTTTATTCAATCGTCCCGAGATCGACCGCCATGAATAAGAATGACCTGCTGACAGGGATATTTTCGGCGCTGCGGCTCGAAACCCAGCTCTACTTCGAGGCAGCGTTTCCGAAGGCGTTTTCCGTCGGCCTGCCGAAGGAGCGGCAGCATATCCGCTTTCACGTCGTGCTCGACGGCGAAGCCTGGATCCGCGTCGGAGACGAGGAACCGCAGAGGCTCGTCGAAGGCGATCTCGCAATCGTGCCGCACGGAAGCGTGCAGATCGTCTCCGATCAGCCGGCGCGGCCGCCCGTGGATCTCGCCGAGGTCCTGGCACGGCATCCGCCGCAGGACGGCGTGGTGAACACGGGCGGCAATCCGGCGACACGCCTGCTCTGCGGCTTCTGCGCCTTCGACGAGGCGATCACCCATCCGCTGATTGCCGGGCTGCCGGCGCTTCTGGTCGTGCGCCCCGCCGAGTTGCGGGACGAGGCGGCCGCCGCCGCGGCACTCCGGCTGCTGACGATGGAGGCGACGGGACGGAAACAGGGGATGCCGGCGATCGTCACGCGGCTGGTCGAGGTCATCCTGATCCA
>DATGWU010000156.1:0-3870 GCA_035299345.1 Rhizobium sp. | reverse complement strand
GGCCGGGCTCCTTCGCGAACTGCGCGGAATTGTGAACACAAGCGGACGATCGTTCAATGTCATTTTCGGGAAACAGGACAAAAAACGCTTGATTATGACCGCGAATGTTCTTATCTCCTCGCTTGCCCAAAGTCGCACGTGCCTGTGGGTGTCCGCCGACCCTCGAACTGGGAGAAATCCCTAAGGTGAGGTCATCGGTAAGGTACCTGGAACTAACCCCTCCAGTCGCTATTCCGGCCAACCGGGAAATGCGAGGACATCTTGAAGCAACGACGGTGCGGGCCTTTCTGGTTCTCTGCCGGCTTTCCATCAGCCGGGGTCACTGAAGAGGCACACCATCATTGCCGGAAGTGCGGTAGGGTTTCCCCTCCAATCCATGGCAGACAAAGCGGATTTATGCGCTCAGGCAAGAGTGCGTTCATCCATCGTTTCGCGCGTCGAGCGTTCGTACGGTACCAGAGTCTCCACCGGCTGGTTTCGAGCGTTCTCTCGTCGCCCTTTGTCCTTCCGGAACCTTCGCGGTTTCGGGATCTTTGGAATATGGAAGGGATAGACCGATGACCACTGCCCGCATCCTCGACTTCATCAAGTCCCGACGACCGGAAGGTCCGTGCCTCGTGGTCGATCTCGACGTCGTGCGCGACAACTATTCCGCCTTCCGTCATGCCCTGCCGGACAGCGCGATCTACTATGCCGTCAAGGCCAACCCGGCTCCGGAAATTCTGTCGTTGCTCGCCGCGCTCGGCTCGAGCTTCGACTGCGCCTCCGTCGCCGAGATCCAGATGGCTCTCGACGCCGGCGCGACCGCCGACCGCATCTCCTACGGCAACACGATCAAGAAGGAACGCGACGTCGCTCGTGCCCACGCACTCGGCATCAGCCTCTTTGCGGTCGACAGCCACGAGGAAGTCGAGAAGGTCGCCCGTGCGGCTCCCGGCGCACGCGTGTTCTGCCGCGTCCTGACCGATGGCGAAGGCGCCGAATGGCCGCTTTCCCGCAAGTTCGGTTGCGTCCCGCAGATGGCCGTCGACGTGCTCGTCTATGCTCACCAGCTCGGTCTCGAGTCCTACGGCGTTTCCTTCCACGTCGGCTCTCAGATGACCAAGGTCGATGCGTGGGACTCGGCGCTGGCCGACGCCAAGCGCGTCTTCACCTCGCTCGCCAAGCAGGGCATCCACCTGCAGATGGTCAACATGGGCGGCGGTTTCCCGACCAAGTACCTGCGCGACATTCCGTCGGCGGAAGCCTACGGCCGCGCGATCACTGGTGCCCTGAAGAAGCATTTCGGCAATCACATTCCGAAGACGATCATCGAGCCGGGCCGCGGCATGGTCGGCAATGCAGGCGTGATCAAGGCCGAGGTTGTCCTGGTCTCGAAGAAGTCGGACAACGACGCGCATCGCTGGGTCTTCCTCGACATCGGCAAGTTCGGCGGCCTCGCCGAAACCATGGACGAGGCGATCCGCTATCCGATCCGCACGGAGCGTGATGCGGACGAGATGGAGCCCTGCGTGCTCGCCGGCCCGACCTGCGATTCGGCCGACGTGCTCTATGAGAAGAACATGTATCCGCTGCCGGTCTCGCTGACGATCGGCGACGAGGTTCTGATCGAAGGCACGGGTGCCTACACCACGACCTACTCCGCGGTCGCCTTCAACGGCTTCGAACCGCTCAAGGCCTACGTCATCTGACGTCATGCCGCGCCGGCATCTCCGGCGCGGCAATCACAAAGATCATCGGAAACGCTCTTAGGATGGGAGGTCGATATGGCCACTGTTCTTGACACGGTGCGCGCCGTTCTTGCGCCTGCATCGACCTTCGTCATCGAAAACGAAACGCCCGCCGACGTCGTGGCGCGTGAGATGCTGCTCGACCGGGCGATGGGCGCCGATCGCCGCAGGAAGTCATCGGAGAAGATCCGCCGCGGTCGCGTGCCGGCCGAAGGTCTCGCGCTCGTCGCCCGCGATGCGGGCGGTCACGTGATCGGCACGGTGCGGCTGTGGAATGTCGAGGCCGGCGTCGATGGCAATAGCCGACCGGTGGAGGCACTCCTGCTCGGGCCGCTCGCCGTCGACGGCGCCCACGAGGGCAAGGGCGTCGGCTCGGCGCTGATGCGGGCAGCGATCGCGGAAGCGAAGGCCCGTGGCCACGGGGCCATCCTGCTCGTCGGCGATGCGCCCTACTACCAGCGCTTCGGCTTCCAGGCCGAGAAGACGCGGCATCTCGTCATGCCGGGGCCGTTCGCACGCGAGCGCTTCCTGGCGCTGGAGTTGAAATCCGGCTGGCTCGACGCGGCCGCCGGCATGGTCGTCGGCAGCGGGCGCAAGCTGTCGCGGACCGCACGGCGGCAGCAGGCCTGACCCGACATCGTCGCCACAGGCTTTCCACTCGCGCCTCCGTGCGGGCCGATTCGCGGCCTGCGTGCGGACTTCCTGTTGGGAAGCGGCGGAATGGGTCCGTCGGTCACAGCTCTCCGGGTTCGCGCGACGCGTCGTTAAGTCGCAGATTCTTCTGAGAATTATGCCTTTCGTCAAGTTTCTTATTGCAAAAATGCCACAGTGCCGATCGATCGATTTTCGGCATTTGATTAACATGTGAAATATTGATCTGGCGCAACCGGTGACGGTGAGCGTGGGGGATAGTCGGCGCCATGGCTTCAGGCCAAACGACTGACCAAGGAGAGACCCCATGACCACCACTTGCACAAGGCGGATCAGCGCTCTTGCCGCAACCACTGCAATTCTGTTGTTCGCCCAGGCGGCCGGCGCGGCGGATTTGACGCCCGCAGTCGAGCCCACCCCGGCTGCCGAGGAAATCGGCGCTGTCAGCCCGTGGCAGATCCGCGTGCGCGGGCTTGGCGTCATTACCAATGACGAAGGCTCGGTCGACGGTGTCGCCGGCTCGGATCTCTCCTATAGCGACTCGGTTATCCCCGAACTCGACATCACCTACTACTTCACCGACAACCTGGCCGCCGAACTCATCCTCGGCACGACCTGGGCCGGCATCTACGGCGAAGGCTCGCTTGCCGGCCTCGACCGCATCGGCAGCACCTGGGTTCTGCCCCCGACGCTCACCTTGCAATATCACTTCACGGATTTCGGCGCCTTCAAGCCCTATGTCGGCGCCGGCGTGAACTACACGATCTTCTACAACCAGGATGCCGACAGCGCGACCGACCTGCATGTCAAGGATAGCTTCGGCTTCGCGCTGCAGGCCGGCTTCGACTACATGATCAACGAACACTGGGGCGTCAACTTCGACGTCAAGAAGATCTTCCTGCGTCCCGACTTCGACGTAACGGTCGGCGGTGCAGACCTGACCGGCAACGCCAAGCTCGATCCGTGGCTCATCGGCGGTGGCGTGACTTACCGCTTCTAAGTCATGCCATCGAAGGCGGCCGCGGGATCACTTCCGCGGCCGCTTTTTTGTGCCGGTCGCGCGTGCGAACCGATCGGTGGCCAACCCACCTCGTTCGCCCGTCCGGTCTCCCCTCCCGCAAACATGGCGCCGGGGTTGCAATCCACCCGAGGCCATACTATGCCCCGGAATTCAAGAGGAGGACGGGTCTAGATGAAAATCGCGGCGTTGAAGTGGGAAGGAAACAATATCGGCGACGATATCCAGAGTGTTGCCGTGATGCAGCATCTGCCGCCGGTCGACGTCTTTCTCAACCGGGACCACCTGAAGAACTATGATGGCCCCGAGACGTTGCTGGTCACCAACGGCTGGTTTCTGTCGAAGATGGAGAACTGGCCGCCGAGCCCGTCGATCAAGCCGATCTTCTTCGGCTTTCACGTCCAGAAACATGCCAAGCCGACCATCGCGCGCCATGTCGACTACCTGAAGAAGCACGAGCCGATCGGCTGC
>DATGWU010000155.1:0-2757 GCA_035299345.1 Rhizobium sp. | reverse complement strand
CACCGTGGCGCCGCCGTCGGCGGAGTAGAGCGGACAGAAATCGGTGAGCTTGCCCGGCGCGATGAGCACGCCGCCGGCGTGCATGCCGATGTTGCGCGTCAACCCTTCGAGGGTTTCGCACAGTTCCCACAGTTCCTTGATCTCCTCTTCGCGCTCGATGCGGTCGAGGATGGCCGGCTCCTGCTCGCGCGCGCCCTTGAGCGTGATGCCGAGCTCGTTGGGAATCAGCTTGGCGAACTGGTCGACGAAGTTGAACGGCAGGTCGAGCACGCGGCCGACGTCGCGCACCACCGCCTTCGCCGACATGGTGCCGAAGGTGGCGATCTGCGATACCGCGTGCGCACCGTACTTGTCCTTGACGTACTGGATGACGCGATCGCGGCCTTCCTGGCAGAAGTCGATGTCGAAGTCCGGCATCGAGACGCGCTCGGGATTGAGGAAGCGCTCGAACAGCAGTTCGTAGCGCAGCGGATCGAGGTCGGTGATGAGCAGCGAGTAGGCGACCAGCGAGCCCGCCCCCGAGCCGCGCCCCGGTCCCACCGGCACGCCGTTGTTCTTGGCCCACTGGATGAAGTCCGCGACGATCAGGAAGTAGCCGGGGAAGCCCATCTGCTGGATGGTCTTGATCTCGAACTCCAGCCGCTCGGCGTAGCGCGGCCGCTGCTTCTCGCGCTCGGCGGCGTCGGGATAGAGCTGTTCGAGGCGCTTGTCGAGACCGAGACGCGACTGCTGCGCGAGATACTCGTCGAGTGAGACGCCCGCGGGCGTCGGAAAGATCGGCAGCTTGCTCTTGCCGAGTTCGATGGAGAGGCTGCAACGCCTGGCGATTTCCACCGAATTCTCCAGCGCCTCGGGCAGGTCGGAGAACAGCTCCGCCATCTCGGCCTGCGTCTTGAAGCCCTGCTGTTCGGTGAAATGCTTGGGCCGGCGCGTATCGGCCAGCACATAGCCTTCGGCGATGCAGACGCGCGCTTCGTGTGCGCGGAAGTCGTCGGCATCCAGAAACTGTATCGGGTGCGTCGCCACCACGGGCAGCCCCGCATCGCCGGCCAGCGCCAGCGTGGCGCCGATCAACTGTTCCTGGTGCGGCTGCCCGTAGCGCTGGATTTCCAGGTAGTAGTTGCCCGGGAACAGCCCCGCCCAGGCATGCGCGCGTTCGAGCGCCTTGTCCGGCTTGCCGGCGAGCAGATGCTGGCCGACGTCGCCCATATGCG
Source organism: Rhizobium sp. (assembly GCA_035299345.1). Classification (GTDB taxonomy): domain Bacteria; phylum Pseudomonadota; class Alphaproteobacteria; order Rhizobiales; family Rhizobiaceae; genus Allorhizobium. Next base: position 1,543 of record DATGWU010000155.1, on the reverse strand, counting down.
CACCGGAAAGCGCAATCAGTCCGGAATTGTCGCCGTTCTCGATCGCCGCCAGCGATATCTCGGCGCGGCCGTGGCGGCGCGGCACCAGATAGGCGGACGACAGCAGTTCGCACAGCCGCAGGTAGCCGGCGCGATTCTTCGCGAGCAGCAGCAGGCGCGAAGTTTCATCGCGTGAAGGCTCGCGCGAATTGTTGGCGAATGAGTGGTTCGCGATCCACACGTCGCAGCCGACGATCGGCTTGATGCCCGCGCCGCGCCCCCCCGTGTAGAACTTGACCATGCCGAACATGTTGGCGAGGTCGGTGAGCGCCATGGCCGGCATGCCGTCCCCGGCCGCGCGCCCGATCGCCTCATCGAGGCGCACGATGCCGTCGGTGACGGAGTACTCGCTGTGAAGCCGGAGATGGACAAAACGGGGGGCGGGCATGGAGTCCGGATTTTACCCTGCCGGGGGTAGTTGCTTTCCCCGACTCGAATGCCGGGGAGAGGAAAGGCGGAGCGACAATGAACTCGTTCCAAGACGGGCGCGCGCCGCTGCGGCGCGCCGTTATCCGCAGAGTGAATGCTCGGTGGCAGGCCGTTCGCCGTGATGGGCTTTCAGATGGTGTTCCAGCGTGCGCCGGTCCTCGGAGCTGACCGCCACGAATTCGATGCCGGTCCGGAATCCGTTGGAAGTCAGGACCGTAAAGCAGGCGCGTCCCTGCAGTTGGGCAAGCCTGCTGCCTGCCCCGGGATTGAGGGGCGGCACCGACAATTCGAGCTGAAACGTCTTGCCGGAACGCAGGTTCGATTGGCTGAGCACGCAAATTCCCGCGACGGAAATATTGCACGTCCTTCCTTCGATCACTTCCCGCTCGTCCGTCCCGTCGCAAAGGCAAATGATGCGGACCCGCCAGCAAGCGGGAAAGCGGGAGTGCTTTCGTCTGTCGTCATCCATCGTTTCTGGCGGGTGCGTGGCGCGGAACGGAGCCAGCATTCTCCGGGGATTTCCGCATTCCGGGCGGTTTTTTGAGACCGCGTCGCCGCGACCCCGTCATGGCGGACGAAGCGAAGGAATACTGCTACTTTTGTCATATTTACTTTGCCCTCGTTACTCGATCAAATGCACGGGCGGCGGGTTGGCCGCAATTCCATGACGAGAAACTGGGAGGGAAGCATGTTTGCGACCGGCTACAGCGTCGACGAGGCGAAGGCACTCATCTCGATCATCGCCAATCTTCAGGGTGCCTCTCCGCCGTTGCCGCAGCCGCCGCTGCCGGCCGGCTGGACCCTGGTCTTCGATTCGCCGTCGATCGGCTCCTTCGACAACAAATGGCAGCTCTGGCACGACGAGATCGGAAGCCGATACGCCGTGGTCATCCGCGGCACCACGACGAATCCCGGCAGCATCCTGGAGGACGTCCTCGCCGTCATGGTCGATGCCAGCGGCACCCTCAATACCGGAAAGCTGTCGGTCGACTACCGGCTGGCCGACGAACCGCTGGCCGCGGTGCACTTGGGCTTTCTTCTCGGCGCGCTGCTGTTGCTGCTCGATCCGGACAAC
>DATGWU010000154.1:0-6650 GCA_035299345.1 Rhizobium sp. | reverse complement strand
CCAACGGCCGCCGATAGACGACGACCTCGCGATGGTTGAGCGCTGCAGCAAGTGTCAGACGTGCGAAGTCCAGGGACTGCCCGGCCGACAGGACCGTCTCGCCCTCGGCGAAGTCCTGCCCGCGGGGCCGGATATGACGGCCCGCGATGGAGGCAAAGGTCGTGCGGATGCGGCCGTCCTCGAGCTTTTCGGTGTCTTCCTGAATCAGGACGGCATCGGCACCCGCCGGCACGGGCGCGCCCGTGAATATCCGCACGACTTCTCCTTCGCCGACCGTCCCGTCAAAACTATGCCCTGCGGAGGCCGTGCCGATCACGCGAAGGATGGCACCCGGCGCCGCGGCATCTACGCTCCTCAGCGCATAGCCGTCCATGGCGGATGCATCGAACGGAGGCTGGGTCAGTCTCGCGGCAAGGTCTTCGGCGAGCACGCGGCCGGCGGCGCTATGCAGGTCGAGAACTTCGGTCCGGCCGATCGGGGCCGCCGGATCGAGCAGCCTCAAACGCGCTTCACTAACCGAAAGAAGGCTCATCTACCGGGCCTCGGGATTGCGATAGTGACCGGACTTCCCGCCGGTCTTTTCGATCAGCCGGATGCCGCCGATCTCCATGCCCTTGTCGGCAGCCTTCGCCATGTCGTAGATCGTGAGACATGTGACCGATACTGCCGTCAGCGCTTCCATCTCGACACCTGTCTGTCCGGTGAGCTTCACAGTCGCCGTGACCCTGAGGCCCGGCCGTTCCGGTTCCTCGTCGATGTCGACAGTAACCTTGGACAGCATCAACGGGTGACAGAGCGGGATCAGATCCGATGTCCGCTTCGCTGCCATGATGCCGGCGATGCGCGCGGTGCCGATCACGTCACCCTTCTTGGCATTGCCTTCGCGAATCAGTGCGAGCGTTTCCGGCTTCATCCGGATCCGGCCTTCGGCAACGGCGATCCGGACGGTCTCGGCCTTCTCGCCAACATCGACCATGTGGGCTTCGCCTGAGGCTGCAATGTGGGTGAGGCTGCCGCTCATTCTGCCGCCATTACGCCGGCGTCTCCGTCGAGAAGCGCCTTCGTCGCGGCCGTGACGTCGTCCTTGCGCATCAGGCTCTCTCCGACCAGGAAGGTGGTGATGCCGCTCTCCTTGAGCCGCAGGCAGTCCGCATGAGTGAAGATGCCGCTCTCTCCGACCAGCAGCCGTTCGTCCGGCACCATCGACGCGAGCCGTTCGCTGACCGCGAGGTCGACCTCGAAGGTTCTGAGATTGCGGTTGTTGATGCCGATCATCGGCGAGGTCAGCTTCACCGCGCGCTCGAGTTCCGCCTCGTCATGGACCTCGATGAGCACGTCCATGCCGAGTGCCATCGCCTCGGCTTCGAGCATCGCCGCATCGGCATCCGAGAGCGATGCCATGATCAGGAGAATGCAGTCCGCACCCCAGGCTCGGGCCTCGTGCACCTGATAGGCATCGAACATGAAGTCCTTGCGCAGCGCCGGCAGCGCGCAGGCGTCACGGGCCGCCTGCAGGAATTCGAGCCTGCCCTGGAAACTCGGCGTGTCGGTGAGTACCGAAAGACAGGCGGCTCCGCCGGCCTCGTAGGCCGCGGCCAGCGCCGGAGGGTCGAAATCAGCCCGGATCAGCCCCTTGGACGGGCTCGCCTTCTTGATCTCGGCGATGAGCCCGAAGCGTCCGGACGCCCGCTTTTCGGCGAGCGCGCGAAAGAAGCCGCGGGGAGCTTCCCGGTCGGCGGCTATCGCCTTGATCTCGGCGAGCGGAACCGCTGCCTTCGCCGCGGCGATCTCCTCACGCTTGTAGACTTCGATGCGCTTCAGGATATCGGTCATGGCGTGAGCTTAGCCCTGTGCGACGGAGTTGGAAACCTCAATCAGCTTGTCGAGCGCCGCGGCGGCCGCACCTGAATCGAGCGACCGGCTGGCGAGCAGCATACCCTCGCGGACGTTTTCCGCCTTGCCGGCGACGACGAGCGAGGCGGCTGCATTGCAGAGCGCGACGTCGCGATAGGCGGTCCTGGCGCCGGCAAGCACGTCACGCAACGCGGCCGCGTTAACCACGCCATCACCGCCGCGGATCGCCTCCAGCGGAACGACAGGGACACCGAAATCCTCCGGCGTGAGCTCAAACGTGGTGATCTCGCCGTCCTTCAGTGCGGCGACCATGGTCGGGCCGGTGGTCGTCACCTCGTCGAGGCCGCTTCCGTGTACGACCCAGGCGCTCGTCAGGCCGAGATCGCGGAGCGCCTCGGCGCCCGGCAGCAGCCAATCGGGCGAATAGACGCCGAACAGCTGCCGCTTGACGCTGGCGGGGCTCGAAAGCGGACCGACGATGTTGAAGATCGTGCGGGTACCGAGCTCGACGCGCGCCGGGCCGACATGGCGCATGGCGGGATGATGAAGCTGGGCGAACATGAAGCCGATGCCCGCTTCGCGGATGCAGCGCGAGATGGTCTCGGGATCGATGTCGAGCTTGACGCCGAGCTGCGAGAGCGCGTCGGCAGTGCCCGATTTCGAGCTCAGGGCCCTGTTGCCGTGCTTGGCGACCGGAACACCGGCGCCGGCAACGATCAGCGAGGCGAGGGTCGAGATGTTGTAGGTATTGGTTCCGTCGCCGCCCGTGCCGACGATGTCGATGGCGTCCTCGGGAGCCTCGACCGGAACCATCTTGGATCGCATGATCGAAACGGCACCGGCGATTTCGTCGACGGTTTCGCCGCGCACACGCAGCGCCATGAGGAAGCCGCCGATCTGGGCCATGCTGGCTTCTCCGGACATCATGACTTCGAAGGCGTCGCTCGCCTCGATGCGGCTCAGCACCTGTCGCGTCGCCACCTTGGCGATAAATGGTTTCAGTCCGGACATGCTGCTGTTTTCCCCCAAAGGCCTAGCGAACCATCGCCTGCTCGGCGAGCGTGCGATTGATAGTCACGCCGTATTCGGTCTGCAGCCGGTTGACCATCTGGTCGAGGATATCGTCGCCGGCGGCCTTGGCAAGCGCAAGAACCTGGGCGTCGTCGTCACCGAGAATGTTGGTCGTCGGCTGTTCGCTGACCGCCGTAACCTTGAGCAGAATCTGTGTTTCCGGATCGGCGCCAGGTGCCGCCGCAACGGTGCCGTTCGGACCGGAGAAGGCGGCGGTAACGGCCGCCCGGCCGAGGATCGGGTCGTCGGTCGCACGACGAATGCCGGTCTTGGATTCGACGGCGAGGCCGAGTTCCTTGCCGAGCGTTGCAAGGGTCTCGCCCTTTGCGAGGCGGCCCTTGAGGCTCTCCGCCTTAGCGCCGAGGGCGACCTTCTGCTGTTCGGCAGTCCAGTCGGCCGTTGCCTTTTCGCGAACCTCGTCGAGCTTGCGGTCGCGTTCGGGCACGACTTCGGTCACCTCGAACCAGAGATAGCCGTCGGTGCCGATGTTGAGCGGCAGGGCCTCCGTACCGACGTCGGTCTTGAAGACCTCGGCCAGCAGCTCGTCGCGCGACGGAAGCGTGACTTCGCCTTCGGCCATGTCGCGGCTGCGGCGGTCCACGGGCTTCACGCTGACCGGCTTCAGTTTCAGCTCGGTCGCGGCCTCGGCGAGCGTCGAGCCGGAGGCGCGCAGATCTTCGAACTGGTCGTGGATCGTCATGATGTCTTCCTGGGCGGCCGCCTCGGCAAGTGCCTTGCGGATTTCGTCCTTCACCTCGTCGAGGGTGCGTGTGCGGCCCTCCTTGAGGTTGGTGACGCGCAGGATGACAGGCCCGAAGGTTCCTTCGACGACGGGCGTCGTTCCGCCTTCCTTGGTGACGGCGAAGGCAGCTTCGGCAAGGGTCTGGTCGGGCATCTGCTCACGCGTAAAGTCGCCGAGCAGCACGTCGCTTGCGGTCTTGCCCTGGTCGGTGACGAGCTGGTCGAACGGCGTGCCGGAGGCGAGTTCGGCCTGCGCCGCCTCGGCCATCTCGCGGGTCTCGAAAGTCAGCTGTTCGACGGTGCGCGTTCCGGGGATTTCATAGTTCTTCTTGTGGGCCTCGTAGTCCTGCTTGATCGCCTCGTCCGAGATGGAGGAGAGATCGGCGATGTCGGAGGGCTCGAGCTTCACATAGGAGAAGCTGCGGTATTCGGGCGCCCGGTAGCGGCTCTTGACCGTTTCGAACCAGGCGCCGAGCGTTTTGTCGTCCGGCGCTGCGATCGGGTCGATATTGGCCTTGGTGAGCAGAAGATAATCGAACGAGCGGTTCTCGTCACGATAGCTCTTCAGCGCGTCGACGAGCACCTTCGGCGGCTCGAATCCGTCGGCTGTGGCCTCGACGATCTGGCTGCGGACGGCGACCTTCGAACGTTCGCTGATATAGTCATCCTCGCGCAGGCCGGCATTGCGCAGCCGCGATGTGAAGAGCTGACGGTCGAACTGGCCCGACGGGGTATGGAAGGCCGGGTCGTCGGCGATCAGCTTGGCGAGGCGGTCTTCGGAGAGGCCGAGATTCATCTCTTCCGAAAGTTGGTCGAGTGCTGCGCCTGCGGCGAGCTGGGAAAACACCTGGTTCTCGATTCCGAGCGCACGCGCCTGTTCGGACGTGATCTGCGTGCCGAAGCGGCGGCCGAGATCGGCAACCTGCCGCTGATAGGCAAGGCGGAATTCGTTGACCGAAACGCTCTGGTCGCCGACGGCGACGACCGTTTCGGAAACACTGCTCGTCAAGGATCGTGACGCGCCCCAGATGCCGAAGGAGACGGCAAGGATGAGCAGAAGGAATTTTGCCACCCAGGTGTGGGCGGCCTTTCGCATGACGACGAGCATCGGGACGCAAACCTCATTTCTGTTGCTCGCCAGTCGGCGAAGCAGATGACGTTCCATAAATCAAACCCGCAAGGAAATGAAGGCGTGATCTCGCGAATCTGGGGGCCGCCGCACAGGGGCGGGGTCGCGGGTCTTCACGCGACATCGCCGCACGCGGATATTTGCGTATGACAAATATCAATGTTCGCTGCTCGCCGCTCTCCCTATAGTGGAGCGCAGATGGATCGGCCGAACGAGGAACCTCTACGTGACAGCGCAAGCGGAGACACCGGTGAACGTCCGACCGGAAGGATTGACTTCGCAGGAAGTCGCGGCGGCGCGCGAAACCTATGGCGCAAACGTGCTGCCGGTCGGCAGGCCGCCATCGTTTCTGAAGGTGCTGCTCATGCAGTTCCTCAGTCCCTTGATCTACATCCTGATGGCGGCCGCGGTGGCCTCCGCATTCCTCAGCGAGATCACCGACGCACTGTTCATCGCGGCCGTGCTGGTGATCAACGGCATCATCGGGGCGGTGCAGGAATACTCGGCCGGGCAATCGGCAAATGCGCTGCGCGCTTTGGAGGAGCCGCAAGCGACTGTCGTCCGCGACGGAACAAGGCAGGTCATCGACGCCACCGGACTGGTACCGGGCGACCGGGTCCTCCTGGAATCCGGGCAGCGCGTTCCTGCCGACGTCCTGCTCGACGCATCCGAGCACCTGCAATTGGACGAAGCCACTCACACTGGAGAATCGCGTCCCGTCTACAAGTCCGCAGGCGATCCTGTCTTCGCCGGCACGATCGTCACCCGCGGCCGGGGCGAGGGCGTGGCGACGGCGACGGGCGACAGGACCGAACTCGGCAGGATCGCGGATGCCATCCGCGAGCGCGCGACGGCCAAGCCGCCACTGATGATACGTATGGAGGAATTCACGCGGCGGATCGCGCTCGCCGTCGGCGTCGCTATCCTCTTCCTTTTCGCGGTCGGCTGGTGGCGTGCCATGCCGATCGGCGATCTCTTCACCATGTCGATCGGCTTGGCCGTCAGTGCAATTCCCGAGGCGCTGCCGATCGCCATCTCTGTCGCGCTCGCGATCGGCATGCGGCGCATGGCGCGCGTCAACGTCATCGTCCGAAATCTGCCGGCGGTGGAATCGCTCGGCTCCTGCACCATGATCGCGACCGACAAGACCGGTACGCTCACCCTGAACGAGCTCACGGTGACGGATATTCGCCTACCCGACGACAGCCGCTGGATCCTGGAAGCCGGGCCGCATCCGCTCTCGGGCGGCATCAAGAGCCATGACGGACGCAAGGATGGCCCGAGTGCCGCGGTGCGGCGGTTGCTCGGCGTCGGCAGTCTGCCGAACGAGGGAGAGATCAGTATCGATGATGCCGAGAGCTGGCGCCCCGTCGGCGATACGGTGGACGTGGCATTGCTTGCGGCAGCCCATAAGGCCGGTATCAGCCGTTCGAGCCTTCTCGAGAGATTTCCGCTCGAACGGCGCATTCCTTACGAGCCTGAGCAGAAATACGCCGCCTCCTTCCATCAGGTCGAGGACCGCATGCACGCCTTCGTCAAGGGCGCGCCCGAACTGTTGCTCTCGATGTGCAAGACGATGGAGACGACCGAGGGGGCCGTTCCGATCGACCGCGCCCACGTGCGCGGCCAGATCGAAGGGATGGCCCGCGAAGGGTTGAGAGTGCTTGCCTTCGCCTCTGGCGAGATCGGCGGTTCCGAAGATGGCGATTACGGCGGACATCTGCTGATCGACCTGAATTTCCTCGGCCTCGTCGGCATGCAGGACCCGATCCGCCCGGAAGTGCCGGCCGCGCTCGACGCCTGCCGGCAGGCCGGCATCGGGGTTGCCGTCGTCACCGGCGACGATCCGACCACG
>DATGWU010000153.1:0-3084 GCA_035299345.1 Rhizobium sp. | reverse complement strand
CAGGTCGAGCAGCGTCCTGCGCTCGCGGTATTGTGCCTGCGCGATTTCCGGCGCTGCAAACAGCGGCAGAACAAGCGCGAACACGGCGAGCCAGAGGCCGCCGCGCCAATGCCTATGTCCACTCTTCTGCCGCATCACGTTCCACCGTCTGGTCGGTTTCCGCCCCGTCTCGCGGGGTCACACTATTCCGGACGCCGACGCCGGCACAATGTCAGTTGCGCAGCGCGTCGAGAAGGCGGCGGGAAGGTTCGCCGTCGACCTGCATGCCGAGCCGCGATTGCAGCGCTGTTATCGCCGCCTTCGAGCCGGAGCCGAAATTGCCGTCGATCTCACCCTCGTAGTAGCCGAGTGCCTGCAGACGCGTCTGCAACTCGAACTTCTCCTTGATGTCGAGTGTTCCATCCGGCCGCGGCCAGCCCTGCCGCATCCCGCCGTAGCCGGCGATCTCGTCGGCGAGCAGGCCGACGGCCAGCGCGTAACTGTCGGCGGCATTGTAGCGTTTGATGACGAAGAAGTTCTTGGTCATCAGGAAGCCGGGTCCGCCCGGTCCGCCCGGCATCTTCAGCACCGCGCGGTCGCTTCCATTCTTGAAGCCCTTGCCGTTCGGCCGAACGAAGCCGAGCTTCACCCATTCGGCGAGCGTCTTGGTCTTGCCCTCGTAGGCGGTGCCACCCTTCGGCACGGCAATTTCGTAACCCCAGGTCTTGCCCGGCTGCCAGCCGTTCTTGTCGAGCAGGTTCGCCGAGGTCGCGAGCGCGTCGCTCACCGAATGCCAGATGTCCTTGCGGCCGTTGCCGTCGGCGTCGACCGCATAGAGCAGGTAACTCGACGGGATGAACTGCGTGTGGCCCATGGCGCCGGCCCAGGAACCCATGAGGTTCTTCGAGGCGACGTCGCCGTTCTGCAGCATCCGGAGCGCGGCGATCAGCTGTTTCTTGGCGTATTTCGAGCGCTTGGAATCGGCATAGGCAAGCGTTGCGAGCGCCGTCGGCACGTGGTGCAGTCGCTCCGGCGTCTCGAGGGCCGCGCCGTAGTTCGATTCCATCGACCAGATGGCGAGCAGGATGTTCCGGTCAACGCCGAAGTGCCGTTCCAGCGCGGCGAGCGTCGAGCCATGTTTGGCGGCCATCTCGCGGCCGATCTTGACGGTATATGGATTGACGCGTGAATCCAGGTAATCCCAGATCTGCGACTTGAATTCCGGCTGGTAGCGGGCCTTCTCCAGCACATCCGGATCGGGCGAGGAGACGCCTCCGAAGGCGGCATTGTAGGTGCGCTCGCTGATGCCGTTCTTGGCCGCGGTGGCGTAGAAGCCGTTGACCCATTTCTTGAAGCCGGCGTCGGCCATCGCGGCACCCGGCAGCATGAGGGTGGCCAGCGAAATGCCAAGGGCTCCGAGAAGCTTGCGGTTCTGTCTGGTCATTGGAATTTCCCCGTTATCGGACGGTTCATTTTCCAGCCATCGTGAGGCTGTTCACCTCAGGTTAAGGCAATTGCGTCAACAAATTCTTTACCATGGCGCGTCGGCCCAGCACAGGCCTTTGCGAAATGGCGGCGAATATATAAGAGTTCGCAGGCGTGATAATGAGGGCGCCTGCCGGAATGTCCTCAAGGAGGGACGAGTGGTTCAACATAGCAAGCTCCGTAAAGCTGTCTTCCCCGTCGCGGGCCTCGGCACGCGTTTCCTTCCCGCCACCAAGGCGGTTCCGAAGGAGATGCTGACGGTCGTCGACAAGCCCGTCATCCAGTACGTGGTCGACGAGGCGGCGGAAGCCGGGATCGAGCATTTCGTTTTCGTCACGGGGCGCGGCAAGGCTGTCATCGAGGACTATTTCGACATCCAGTTCGAGCTGGAACAGACGCTGAAGGCCAGAAACAAGAATGCCGAACTGACCCTGCTCTCCGGCCTTCTGCCGAAGGCGGGCTCCGCGAGCTTCACGCGCCAGCAGGAGCCCCTCGGACTGGGGCACGCCGTCTGGTGCGCGCGCGACATCGTCGGCGACGAACCCTTCGCGCTGCTGCTGCCCGACATGATCATGCGGGCCGAGAAAGGCTGTCTCAAGGGCATGGTCGAGCTTTACGAGAAAGCCGGCGGCAATGTCATCGCGGTCGAGGAATGCACTCCCGATCAGGCCCACAAATACGGCATCGTCGGTGTGGGCGAGCAGCTCGAAGGCGGGTTCCGCATCACCGAAATGGTCGAGAAGCCGGCCAAGGGCACCGCGCCGTCGAACTTCTTCATCAACGGCCGCTACATCCTGCAGCCGGAGATCTTCGCGATCCTCGAAACGCAGGAGCGCGGTGCCGGCAACGAGATCCAGCTGACCGATGGCATGCTGAAGCTCGCAAAGACGCAAGCCTTCGCGGGCTACCACTTCAAGGGCCAGACCTTCGACTGCGGTGCCAAGGACGGCTTCATTCTAGCCAATGTGAGCTTCGCCATTGAGCGGGCCGACATTCGCCCGACGATCGAGGAGCCGCTCAAGGCCCTGCTCGCCGCCCTGAAATAGGGCGGCTCAGCGCTTGGTCGTCAGGCCGACCATCGCATTCCAGGTCTCGGAGTCGGTTGTGGATCGCCGGTCGGTGTATTCGTAACCGACATCCGCCGTCAGGTCGACGTAACGGTTGAGACTGTAGCTCAGGCCGGCGCCTGCGGTGTACTTGACGCTGTCGGAAACGCCGGCATCCGACGGATAGTCGGTCCAGGCGGTGCCGCCGGAGAGGCGGGCGACCAGATCACTGCGCAACTGATGGGTGACCGTGGCATCGAGCGCATAGATGACAGCGCCGCTGACGCCCGCGGTCGTCGACGGGTCGATCGTCGTGGAAAGCCCGAGATCGACATCGGTGCCGCGATGCGGCGACCATGCGACGTTGCCGTCGACCGTCACGGCCGCGATGTCATCGAGGCGGCTGTCGTCGAAGTCCTGGATGCGATAGCCGAGCGAAAGCTCGCCTCTCAGCTTCTCTCCGAAATCCGAGGTGATGCCGGCCTTCGCCGCATAGACGTCCGCCGAGCGGGCATATCCGCCCGAATCCGTCTTCTCGTCGTAGAGGACGCGCCCGATCGATGCCTCCACGAAG
>DATGWU010000152.1:0-3219 GCA_035299345.1 Rhizobium sp. | reverse complement strand
CGTGCGCACCAACAACACGGTCATCGGAGCGCTCGCGGTTCGCCGTGGTGACGCCGATGCGCTGATCTGCGGTGTCGAGGGCCGCTTCGACCGCCATCTCCGCGATGTCGGCCAGATCATCGGCAAGAAGCCGGGCGTCTGCGCCTTCTCGGGCCTCAGCCTGCTGATCTCCCAGCGCGGGGCGATCTTCTTCACCGACACCTTCGTGACCTATAATCCGACGGCCGCGGAGATCGCCGAAACGACGGTACTGGCCGCGCAGGAGATCCACCGCTTCGGGATCACCCCGAAGGCGGCGCTCCTCACGCACTCGAACTTCGGCTCGCGCGATTCCGAAAGCGCCCGCAAAATGCGGGAGGCCCTGCGCCTCATCCGCGAGCGGGCGCCCGACCTCGAGGTCGACGGTGAAATGCAGGGCGGATCAGCGCTCTCGGAGGCGCTGCGCAAACGCGCCATGCCCGACAGCACGCTCACCGGCGAAGCCAATCTTCTGGTCTTCCCGAACCTCGATGCCGCCAACATCTCGCTCGGCCTCGTGCGGACGATGATGGATGCCCTCCACGTCGGCCCCATCCTTCTGGGCGCGGCCCTGCCCGCCCACGTGCTCTCGACGTCGGTCACCTCGCGCGGCGTCGTCAACATGGCAGCACTCGCCGTCGTGGAAGCCACGCAACCCGCATGACGATGTGCGTGTCGCGGCGATATCGCGCCGCGACGCATGCTTCCTGTCACAACAAACGCGCACCATCAGACCTCTTCCGGCGCATGAAAAATGCGCTGGACAAGCCATTTTTGCTGGACGATCTTATCCCATAGATTTGTCAGGGTCAGATAATGATTAACCAGAAGGGTTATTTTGACCTGCTGGACTGGCTGGAAAGCGAAGAGGTCGTTCGACCGCAGCCGTTTTTCAAAAGGATGCAGGCTGAGTTCGGAATCTCGAATATCCTCTACATCGACGCCATCCCTGCGGCGACCGGAGTCAGGCTGCATCGTATCCACCACACCTACGGGCCACATGTGGTCCGGGCCGTCACGGCTCTCGGTCCGCATGTCCTGACGCCGCTGCTCAAGCACGCCCTGACCTCGGTGCGGCCGCTCGACTGGTCCATGCTGCCGGAAACGATTCCGAGTGCGCAGTTCCTCCTCTCCGTCGCTCGCGAACATGCCCTGCCCACCACCGGCGTGTGCTATCCCCTCGCCTCGCGGGAGGGACATGCGGCGCTCTTCGCGATCAGCGTCGCGGACGCACGCGACTGGCGCCAGTTTCGCCGTCACTATGACCGGGACCTTCATACGCTCGCTGCGAAGTTCCACGCGGCGGTGCTGGAGACAGCCGAGGAAGGCCCGCTCCGCCAGAACGCGCGCTCCATCCTGACCGGCCGAGAGAAGGAGGCCCTCAGCTGGGCCGCGGCCGGCAAAAGCTATTGGGAGATCGCCGTCATCCTCGGCATTTCGGAACGCACCGTCCGCTATTTCATGTCGAACGCCCGGCGGAAGCTGAACGTTGTCAGCAATACCCAGGCCGTCGCCGAGGCCGTCTGGCAGGGTCTCATCTCCGGGCCGGACAATCGCTCCGAGTAGAACGCCGACGTCCACAGAAGATTTGCGGCCGGCGGCGGCATTGCATAACGGGCAAGCGAGAATAATCGCAAATTGCAATTACTTAAACTGTCCCTACCGCCAGTTTCAATTTCTAGCTGAAGAGGCGAATTTTTCTCCCTGACCTCAGAAGGGAGACCGGCATGATTAAGATTATCAACGGAGCCAACCGCGATCGCCATTCGAAAGAGATGGCGGACGTGTTCAGCCTGCGCAAGCGGGTTTTTCACGACCTCCTGAAATGGGATGTCAAGGTAGAGGGCGACTGGGAGATCGATCACTACGACGACGCAAATCCGATCTACGTGCTCTCCTACTCACCCGAGACCAAGCGCCTGCGGGGTTCCTTGCGGCTGCTTCCCACCCTCGGTCCGAATATGCTCGACGACACGTTCCCGGTCCTGCTCGGCGACAAGCCGCCGATCCGCAGTGCCGCGATCTGGGAATCGAGCCGCTTCTGCATCGATCCGGAAATCTCGCAGGACCGGGGTTCGAACCAGGTGACGATTGCCGCCGCCGAGCTGATGTGCGGTGTCGGCGAGCTCGGGCTCGCCTCCGGGCTCACGCACATCGTCACGGTGACCGACGTGTTCCTCGAACGCATGTTCCGCCGCATGGGATGCCCCGGTGAACGGATCGCCGATCCGCAGAAGATCGGCTCCGTCTATGCGGTCGCCATCGCCTGGGAAGTGACCCAGGACCTGCTCGACCGGATGAAGGAGGTCGCCGGTATCGACCAGCGCATGCTGGAAGAACCGATGACACTCGAACAGGCCCGCGTCGCCTGACAGTGTCGCGTTTGCCGGTCTGGTACCGGCCGGAGGCGAGCTTCCGGCCGGCGCTGTCTGTTAGGCCAAAATTGAGCTTCCGGTTGGCGGAATGATGCTCGCCATCTATGATGATTGCGCCTATAGGCAAGTCGATCCGAGCAACGCCTGTCATTCGCCGATCGGGAACGCCAATTGCCGTACCGCCGTAGCCTCGCCCTGCTGTCCGTGATGGTCCTTGCGACCCTTCCTGTTCCGGCCGTCTCCCATGCATCGATGATCTGCGACAGGTTGCGGGCGAGCCTCGTGAGCGAGCCGGAAGTGGTCGGAGATACTGCCGCGATGCGACGTTTCTCCAGCGCGATCGCGAGGCAGAACTTCCAGATCCGCAAGGCTCGCCAGCGCTTCTTCGAGCTGCGCTGTGGATCGCCGAGCGTCACCGACTACGCGGCGATGAGCCGTCCCGAATGCGCAACGCTTTCCGCCGACATCAAGCGGCTGGAGGCGGAAAAGCAACAGCTTGCAGAAAGGCGCGATGCCGCGCGAAGCGGTGGCACGCAGCGCAACGAGGTCCGCCGGAAGATTATCGACATGATGGCAGCCAACCGCTGCGACGAAGAGCCGGTGGAGGCGGACGTCACGCCCACCGACCCACCTCGCACGCCCTATCTCGACATGGTGGCGCCGCGCATCGGCACCGACGGATTCCCGACGGGCGGCTGGCAGAACGGCGCCGGCGACTTGCAGACGCTTTGCGTGCGCAGCTGCGACGGCGCCTTCTTCCCGATCTCCTCGAATACGACGCCGCTCACCTTCCGGCGCGACGCGGAGCTTTGCCGGCAGATGTGCC
>DATGWU010000151.1:0-16712 GCA_035299345.1 Rhizobium sp. | reverse complement strand
CTGGTTGTCGCCGCCCTGTGGGCTTGGCACGGATCTGATTTTGCTGCCGCGGCACGCGCATTCGCCCTGGCTATCGCCATCGCGGTAACGATCTTCTTCTTCGCTACGGTCCCGCCGAGCCGCTATGGCGAAGTCACCTGTGACAGTCTCTCCGTCGGCTACTACGGAATCACCGCAGCTGGCGGCGCACTGCTGTTCCTTTCGGCATTGCTCCTGAGCGGCGCTTGCCGCGAGCTGCGTTTTGCCGCGCTCGCGGGCAGCGGTGTGGTCGTGGCCGCGACGGCGCTCCTTCTGGCGCCGCAGTGTCTGCGCAATCCCCTTGCGGAACTTGACCCGTTGCTGGTCAAGCTATGGCTGTCCAATGTGATCGAAGCGCAATCCGTGCTGAGCGAGCTGAGGAGCGAGCCCGGGACCTTCGGCGGATTCTACGCGGTCGGCTTCTTCGCCCTGCTCGTCTGCATTTCGCGCATCCTGCTGCGCGACCGCATCGAACTGCATGCCATCCTTTTCGCCTTGGTGGCGGCCGCCTGGGGGATTGCCCTGATCCAGGTGCGTGGTGCCGTCTTCGCCAATCTTCTGGCGATTCTGCCGCTGGCGCTCCTGATTTCCGAACTCCGCCGTCATGCGCATGCCGATCCCGAGAACATGAGCATCGGCTTCTTCTTTCTCGGAAGTGCCCTCATGGCGATGCCGAGCGTGTGGGCCATTTTTGGGGTACTCGCCGTCGAAGGGACGAATGGTGTCGCCAACCGGTTTCGAAACGGAGGATCGAAGCAAACCGAGATGGCGGTGTCCGCGGATTGTGAAAGCCGAAGGGCGATAGCGTCAATGGTGAACGTGCCGGCGACGACGGTGGTCGCGCCGTCCGATAGCGGTTCCGACATCCTGCGGTTCACTGCCCATCGTGTGCTTTCGGCGCCTTACCACCGCAATCAGGGAGGCATGCTGACGGAACTGCATATCGGGCTTGCGAGTCCCGCCGAAGCGGTCGCCTTCCTTCGCGGCGCGAAGGTCGGCCTGATCGCCTATTGTCCCGAGAACGCGCAGACGAAGCGCCTGGCGGCGATGAAGCCGGACGGACTATATGCGGCGCTCGGTCGTGGCGAGATTCCGCCTTACCTGATAGCCTTGCCGCAGGTGGAGGGCTCAGGATTCCAGCTCTACCGGGTCGACCTGCCGGCTGAATGATGCAGGCGCGGTTGATAACCGTCCTTCGACGACCGATGCATCGCTTACGTGGCTGATCTCTGCCGTCAATTGGGCTAGTAAGCCTGTATGGCCAATTCTTTCAGTGATGATTCGCCCACCAATCTCACAGAATTCACCGTGTCGGAGCTCTCGGGTTCGATCAAGCGGACGATCGAGAGTGCCTTCGATCATGTCCGGGTACGCGGCGAAATCTCCGGCTATCGCGGCCCTCATTCCTCGGGGCACGCCTATTTCTCCCTGAAGGACGACAAGTCCCGCATCGACGCGGTGATCTGGAAAGGCACGTTCTCGAAGCTGAAGTACCGCCCGGAAGAGGGCATGGAAGTCATCGCAACCGGGCGCGTTACGACCTTCCCCGGCTCGTCGAAATACCAGATCGTCATCGAGGCGCTGGAACCGGCGGGCGCCGGGGCGCTGATGGCGCTCATCGAAGAGCGCAAGCGGCGGCTTGCGGCGGAAGGCCTGTTCGATGCCGCCCGCAAGCAGTTGCTTCCCTACATGCCGAAGGTGATCGGCGTCGTGACCTCGCCAACCGGTGCCGTCATCCGCGATATCCTGCACCGAATCTCCGACCGCTTCCCGGTCCAGGTGCTCGTATGGCCGGTGAAGGTGCAGGGGGAAGGATGCGGCGAGGAGGTCGCAAACGCGATCCACGGTTTCAACGCCATCGAGCCCGGTGGGCCGTTGCCGCGTCCCGATGTCCTGATCGTGGCGCGCGGCGGCGGCAGTCTCGAGGATCTCTGGGGCTTCAATGACGAGATCGTCGTGCGGGCCGCGGCCGAAAGTGCTATCCCGCTGATCTCCGCCGTGGGACACGAGACAGACTGGACGTTGATCGACTATGCGGCAGATGTGCGGGCGCCGACGCCGACAGGTGCCGCCGAAATGGCGGTTCCGGTAAAGGCCGACCTGGAGGCGCAGGTCGCAAACCTCGGCGCGCGGCTTGCGGGTGCGAGCAGTCGTCAGATGGAAGCCAGGCGCCAGAATCTCAGGGCGCTTGCACGTGCCCTTCCGTCACTCGACCAGTTGCTGGCGCTGCCGCGTCGCCGCTTCGACGAAGCCGCGGGCAGCCTCGGTCGCAGCCTCGAACTCAACACGATGAACAAACGCCGCAGTTTCGAACGTGCGGCCTCCCGCCTCAACGCCGACATTCTGGCACGGCGGATCGCCGAGCGGCGCCAGCGACTCAACGAACGCGCCTCGCTTGCCGAGAGGATCGTGGAGCGCATGGTCGATCGGCTGAGATCCCGCCTCGGTCGCTGCGATGCCGCACTCACGGCCATTCCGTCGCGTCTGCAGTCGCAGACAGGACGTGCCCGCGACCGCCTGACGGGGCTGGTCGCCCGAGCCGATGCGGCCATGATGGCGGAGACCCGGCAGCGCCGGCATGCGATCACGGCGCACGACCGCATGCTCCAGTCGCTTTCCTACAAGAACGTCCTGATGCGCGGCTACGCCGTCATTCGAGACGCCGACGATCGTCCGGTTTCGCGCGCCGTCGGGCTGTCGACGGGGACCGCGATTGCGATCGAATTCGCCGATGGCCGCGTGTCGGCCGTTACAGGAGAGCGAGGGGAGGCTGTTGCGGCCCCGCCAACTGGAGACGCGAAGGCAGCACCCGCCGCGCCCAGAACTTCGAAGAAGAGCGATCCGCCGGTCGGCCAAGGCAGTCTCTTCTAGCCAGCGGGAGGCATTTTCGCGTCTGGTCGGGGACGACCAGAGGGACCGTGTTGTGCGGCCGAACCTTTTCTCCGACCATCACAACTGTGTGAGTATATCTTGCCATAAAGATAAATTGGCGTAAGCATGCCACTTCTCGAACAGGAGGGCAGAGCCGATGGTGAAATCCGCCGCCATCACGACAGTTGCCGTTACCGCAATCGCTCCGGCGATCTGGGGAAGCACCTACATTGTGACGACGACCATGCTTCCCGCCGGCTATCCCCTGACGGTAGCCATGCTGCGGGCGCTACCGGCGGGGCTCATCCTGCTTGTGCTCGTCCGTCAGTTTCCAAGCGGACTCTGGTGGTGGCGGATGCTGGTGCTCGGCGCGCTCAACTTCACAATCTTTTGGGCGATGCTCTTCGTCTCCGCATACCGGCTTCCCGGTGGTGTTGCCGCGACCGTTGGAGCGGTCCAGCCCTTGATCGTGATAGCGCTCTCTCGCCTGGTGCTGACGACACCGGTGCGCCTGGCCGCCGTCGTCGCGGGTCTTGCCGGGCTTGTCGGCGTCGGTCTTCTGGTGTTGACACCGAAGGCGGCGCTTGACCCGATCGGTGTCGTCGCGGGACTGGGTGGCGCCGTTTCCATGGCGACGGGCACGGTTCTGACGCGTCACTGGCGCCCGCCGGTATCGAGCCTGACGGCGACGGCCTGGCAATTGACGGCGGGCGGACTGCTTCTGGTGCCCCTTGCCTTCGCGATGGAGCCGCCATTGCCAGCGCTCTCGTTCACGAACATCGCTGGTATCGCCTATCTTGGATTGATCGGTGCCGCGCTCACGTACATTCTCTGGTTTCGGGGTCTCGTCCGGCTGGAGCCGTCGGCCGTCGCCTCTCTGGGCTTTCTGTCGCCGATGGTCGCCACCCTGCTCGGCTGGGTGATCCTCAACCAGAGCCTGTCGCCGATGCAGTTCCTCGGGTTCCTGGTCGTGCTGGCGAGCGTCTGGCTCGCCCAGCGGGCGGCGGCGTCGCCGCCGCAGGTGGCGAAGCCCGCACACGCGTCTTGAGGCGGCGGCAGAGCGAGTGATGCCAGTTTGCGCCAGCGACGGACTTTTTGTCGGTTGCTGTGAAGGCTCGCATCGCCGCCATTTAAACGCCCTTCGGACTTCCTATCTCTATCCGTATCGTCGGCAGACACAAAAAGCGGTGGTGGCGTTGATGCGAACCGTCGCTTGAGGAGTATGAGATCATGAAACGGATAGCGGGAATAGTTTTCACGGGTCTTTTGCTGGCCGTCGGTACGCCTGCGCTTGCGGGTGACGCCGAACTCGCATCGATCCTGTTCGGAAAGGTCTACAATGACGGTGTCACGGCGGTGCAGGTCGGCGCAGGCTACCGCTGGAGAAACGGGGATGTCCCGCTCTTCGTCCGGCATCCCTCTCCAGCACTCATGCGCACGGCCCAGGCGGAAACGGCAAGCGATCCGATCCTCGGTGATGCGTTGTCGCGGCGCGGCATCGCCCTGCACAACGTCATCTGGGTCCAGACCGCGATGAACGGCGGCCGGATCATCTATCACTACTGAAATCGGGGCTATCGAGGCGGCGATGTATAGCTTCCGCCGCCTGTCGAAAGCGTCCGCAGCCTCAGGCCCACTCGCCCTTGCGCATGACCGGCGCCCGGCTTCCGTCCGTTTTCACGCCGTCAATATCGACCTTGTCGGAGCCGATCATCCAGTCGATGTGGATCAGCGAGGAATTGCCGCCCTGTGCCGCGATCTGATCCTGTGTCAGCGAGGTTCCATTGACGAAGCACTTGGAGTAGCACTGGCCGAGTGCGATGTGGCAGGAGGCGTTTTCGTCGAACAGCGTGTTGTAGAACAGGATACCGGAGGCCGAGATCGGTGAGGAGTGCGGCACCAGCGCCACTTCGCCGAGGCGGCGGGCGCCTTCGTCGGTGTCGAGCACCTTCAGCAGGACCTCCTCGCCCTTCGAGGCCTTCGCCTCGACGATGCGGCCGCCCTCGAAACGAACCCGGATATCGTCGATCAGGGTTCCCTGATGCGAGAGCGGCTTCGTGCTTGACACATGGCCTTCTACCTTCAGCGCGTGCGGCGTGGTGAAGACTTCCTCGGTCGGAATGTTCGGGTTGCAGGTGACGCCGTTCTTGGCGACCGAAGCACCGCCGTGCCACTCGTGGCCGTCAGCAAGGCCGACCGTCAGGTCTGTGCCGGGACCGCTGAAATGCAGCGCCGCGAAACGCTCGCCGTTCAGCCAGGCGGAACGCTTGTGGAGCTCGGCATTGTGTTCGGCCCATGCGGACACGGGGTCGGGGCGGTCGACACGCGAAGCGGCGAAGATCGCATCGGCGAGCTTGCGGACTGCCTGATCGACCGGCAGCCCCGGGAATACCAGCGTCGCCCAGGACGGGTTTGGATAGGAGCAGATGTTCCAGTTGATGTCGAAATTGGAGATGTGTTCCAGCGCCGGTTTGTAGGCGATCGAGTTCGCCTTGTTGGCGCGCGCCACCTTGTCCGGGTCCTGGCCGGAGAGCAGCATGGGGTTGTCACCGGCGATCGCCAGCCGCGCAGCACCCCTCGCATAGGCCTTCGCCATGCCGTCGTAGAGCCAGCCGGCGGCCCGGTCGAAGCTCGAGTCGGGCGCGTGCCGATAGCGGGCAAGGGTCGCCTCCTCGTCGGAGTAGAAGGTGGAGACGAGGCTCGCTCCCGCCATGTAGGCATGTTTGGTGATGAGACGGACGAGCGGCATGGCAGCGATGGGCGCCGTCATGACCAGTTCCTGGTCCTTCTGCAGATGCAAGCCCACCTTGACGGCTACTTCAGCCAGCTTTTCGAGCTTTGCCGGATCGACTGCGGTGTTGAAATCGGGCGCGATTGTCATGGAAAACCTGCCATTCTGTTGCGATGAGTCACAAAGACTTAGAGGTCTTTGCGGCGAAATTGAAGTCCACGCTATGGGTCGGAACGGCTTCTCGCATGCCTCGCTGCGTTTGGGCTTTCGTCAGGCGGTTACGGAGGCGGTGATCGCCTTGAGTGCGTTCCGGGCGTCCTTCGGATCGAGGCGAACCTGCACGCCGCGTTGGCCACCGTTGATGTAGACGTGCGGCTCTGCGAGCGCGCTCTCCTCGATTGCCGTCGGCACGGCCTTCCTCTGGCCGAAGGGGCTGATGCCGCCGACGTGATATCCGGTAAGCCGTTCGGCTTCCGCTGGTTTCATCATCGCCGCCGACTTGCCGCCGAAGGCGGCCGCGAGCTTCTTCATGCTGACCTCACGGTCGGACGGAACGACGACACAGACCGGTTTGCCGTCGACCTCGGCCATAAGCGTCTTTAAGACCCGGCGAGGGTGCTCGCCGATCGCCTCCGCGGCCTGAAGACCAATGCGTTCGGCATCCGGATCGTAGTCGTAGAGGTGGACGGCAAAGGCGATGCCTGCCTTCGTGAGGGCCTGCGTGGCGCGTGTGGTCTTGGACATCGAGAACCTCAGCCGGCGAAGAACTGATCATAGAGGTCCGGCTTGAAGCCGACGAGCACGCCTCCTTCCTTCTCCAGGACCGGCCGTTTGATCATCGACGGCTGGTCTAGCATCAGCGCGATTGCCCGTTCGCGATCGAGGTCGTCTTTGGCCGCGTCCGGCAGTTTGCGGAATGTGGTTCCGGCACGGTTCAGAACCGTCTCCCATCCGACGGCGTCGCACCATCGCTCGACCCTGTCACGGTCGATCCCGAACGACTTGTAATCGTGAAAGGCGTAGTCGACACCGTGCTCCGCCAGCCAGGCGCGGGCCTTCTTCATGGTGTCGCAGTTCTTGATGCCGTAGATCGTAACCTGCATGTGTGGTCCTGCTGCGCCTCCGGGGCGGTCGCCGCCCCGATTCTGATATTCAAGGCATAGCAAAACGTCACGGCCTTTCAAACGGCCGGAGCGACGGTAATCGGCTTTGACAGCGGTGCCGGTTTGCGCCTCAATACACCACAGCGCAGGCGAAGGAGGATTGCCCGTCATGGCGAAGATCATGCTGAAGCGGGTTTATGAGCCCGCAGCCGAGACCGACGGAACGCGGATACTCGTCGACCGGCTCTGGCCCCGCGGGATGGCCAAGGAAAAGGCCGGTGTCGATCTCTGGCTGAAAGACATTGCCCCGAGCGATGCGTTGCGCAAGCGGTTCCACGGCAAACCGCAAGACTGGGAAGAATTTCGCACCGCCTACTTCGCCGAGCTGAAGGCGCCTGCGGCGGGAGCTGCCGCCGACATCCTACGTCGTCATCTGGACGAGGGGCCGGTCACGCTGCTCTATGCCGCGCGCGACGAGGTGCACAACAATGCCGTCGCGCTGCGGGACTGGCTCGGCGACAACGCGTGACCATGTTTGCCGCGCGAGCTTATTGTTTGGCGCGAAATGTCCCATATTTGTCAGGAAAGGCAATTTCTCTTTGTGTGAACGTGGGTAGAATTTCTCTATATTCAACATATGGAGATGCATGAAATGTCCGCAAATGAAGTCGCCCTGATCGTGATCGACGTCCAGGAATCCTTCCGGCACCGGCCGTATTTCCGCGAGGAAGGGCTTGCCGCCTATATTGCCCGCCAGCAGGCGCTGATCGATGGCGCCAGGGCTGCGGGTGTTCCCGTGGTGCAGATTTTCCATGTCGAGGACGAGGGGCCGTTCTCGGAGGCATCCGGAAACGTCACGGCGCTGAAGCCGCTAAGGATCGAACCGGATGCAATCTTCCGCAAGCGTCGCCATAGCGCTCTCGTCGGTAGTGGGCTCGATGTCTGGCTCGTCCGCAACGGCATTCGCAAGGTAATCATTTCCGGCATCCGCACCGAACAGTGCTGCGAAACGACGGCGCGTCACGCCTCCGACCTTGGCTACGCGGTCGACTATGTCGGCGAGGCGACGCTCACATTTCCGATGACGGACGCCGGCGGCCGCGAGTGGAGCGCCGAAGAAATCCGCGCCCGTACCGAGCTCGTGCTCGCCGGCCGTTTTGCCCGCATCGTCACCGTCCAGGAAGCGCTTGCCGGTCTTTCGGAGAAGATCGCCGCATGACGGACGATCTGCAGCGTCTGAGGGAAATCCCGGTCTTCATGGTCGTGCCACCCCGTGCGCTGCTGCTCGACATAGCCGGTCCGATGGAAGTGTTGCGCAAGGCGAACCTTGTCCAGGAGGAGGTTTGCTTCTCCGTCCGCTACATCGGCCCAGCCCCGGCTGTCGGGAGCTCGATCGGCCTGCAGCTTGCAGCGGTCGAGCCTCTGCCTGAAGAGCTGCCGGAGGATTCGCTGGTGGTTGTCTCGGGTGCTGCCGACAAGCCGCTCGGCCAGGTCTTCGACAGCCATGCGGAAGACGCGCGGCTCGAAGCGGCAATCGTCGCTTGGCTGAAACGTGCCGTTCTCCCGGGTCGGAGGCTTGTCTCGATTTGTTCAGGTGCGCTGCTCTCCGCCCGCGCCGGCCTCCTGGATGGTTACGAATGCACGACCCATCACGAGACGACGGCCGAGTTGATGCGGCTCGCGCCGACGGCGCGTGTGAAGGATAACCGCTTGTATGTCGAGGACGGAGAGCGACTAACAAGTGCCGGGATTACCGCCGGCATCGACCTCATGCTGCACATCGTGGCGAAGGAAGCGGGGCACGCAACCGCGCTCGCGGTTGCCCGCTATCTCGTCGTTTACCTGCGGCGCGGTGGTGCCGACCCCCAGCTCTCGCCTTGGCTCGAGGGGCGCAATCACATTCATCCGGTGATCCATCGGGTGCAGGACGCCGTCGCCGCCGATCCAGCGCGTGACTGGTCGGTTGAGGCTCTCGCCGCAGTGGCAGTGACGAGCCCTCGCAATCTATCGCGGCTCTTCAACGAACACTCGGGGATGAGCGTCAGCGATTACGTGAATCGGATGCGCATCGCGCTAGCGCATGAACTCGTGGTCACCACGCGTCTCGATATGGAAAGTGTGGCCGAGCGAGCCGGCTTCGCCTCGACACGACAGTTCCGTCGCGCCTGGAACCGTCTGCATTCCGCCCCCCCGAGCCGCGCCAGAAAACTGCCGCCCGAACATTTCCGCGCGTGATGATCGGTCCCGGAACCGCTATCCAGCCGCGATCGCCGCAATGAAGAGTGCCGATGCGGCGGTGGAGGTGAGCGTTCGAACGTGGTTCCAGCGTGTCCAGACATCGAGATAATGTCGCCATACGGCATCGACTTCGCCCGAGTCCGTTTTCGCGAGCCGGTTGTTGAGCGGCACGTTGAAGACCATCGTCACGCCGAACATCCCGACGACATAGAGCATACCGCCGAGGAACGTCGAAAGGCTGCCGGGTTCGCCCCAGCGGAGCAGGGCGATCAGGGCGAGAATGGCACTCGACACCGTGGTGCCGAGGAAGAACGGCATGAATGTCGACCGGAGAATTTCAACGTTGATCGAATTCATCGCCGCAGCGCCGGCCTCCGCGCCGGTACGGTCGAGAGCCCGCATGATGAAGGTGGAGAATGCAAAGTAGAGCCCGGCCAACAGGCCGCAGCCGATCGCCGAGAACCAGAGCAGGACAGAGATAGCGACATTGACCATGGGCGGTCCGTCTCCCGCGCATCAATCCCGGATCCTTTTCAGGATTGATGCTCTCTCACTGAGATGCTGATGCTGGCACAGACAAGATCAGATTGGAAGCCGGCTCGTAAAGCTGGCGCGTGTTCCGATCTTGGCCGAGATATGCCGGAGAGTGGTCACTCACGCCTGCCGCCGCACATCACACGCGCCAGACAATAGAGCCCCCGGTCATCCCGGCACCGGCCGCGCTCAACAGCAGGGTCTCTCCGCGATGAAAAGGGCGCTCCCTATGGCTGATGGAGAGCGCAAGCGGGATGGTGGCGGCCGACGAATTGCCGAATTCGGCGATCGTCTCGACCGTCCGGTCCTTTCGGATCGACAGTTTCTCGCAAAGCGCATCCGTCATGCGGGCATTCGCCTGATGGGGGACGAAGCGGGTCACGTCGCGCGTCTGCAGGTCTGCATCTGCCAGAGCCCTCATGGCCGTCTCCGACATCATCCTGACGGCCGAGGCAAAGACCGACTTGCCGTCGCGAATGCTCATCCGGCACTGGTCGTCCGGAAGATCCGGCCGGAAGGGAAGCGAACTGCCCCCCGCCGGAATGCCGATCAGGTCATACTGGCTGCCGTCGCTGGCGAGATCGAGCGAAAGCAATCCGCAGTCGCTGTCCTCCGAGGGCGCCAGTACGACGGCGCCGGCCGCGTCGGCAAAGAGCACGGCGGACGCGCGTTCGTCAGGGTTTACTCGGCGGCTCAGGATGTTTGCTGCGACCACCAGCACCGGTCTGCCGTGGCGCACCACGTGGCTGTCGGCGAGCGCCAATGCCTGCAGAAACCCGGTACATGCGCCGGCAAGATCCACCGCGCCGCAGCGGGTAAGCCCGAGGCGATGAGCGAGCAACGGAGCAGACGGCGGCAGGAGATGATCGGGTGTCGAGGTCGCAAGCAGCGTCAGCCCGATATCCTGCCGGTCCACATCGGCGTTCGAGAGCGCATCCTGGGCAGCCCGGACCGCAAGCGTGGTCAGGCTGTCCTGCGGCTCCGCCCAACGGCGGCGCCTGATCCCGGTGCGTCGTTCGATCCAGCCGGACTCCAGGCCGAGCCGTTGCTCGATCTCGCAGTTTTCGACAACACGCTCGGGGGCGCTGTGGCCGAACCCGGCCATCCGGCTCGACCGCGTCATCGGTCGATACTCCGGATCAGGTCGGCGCATTCGTCGATAGCAGAGTATGCGCGGTCGAGCTCTTCGGCGGACGAGCAATAGGGTGGCATCAGATAGATGACGTTGCCCAGTGGGCGGATGAGCAGTCCTCGTTCGCGAAACAGCCGACGCAGTCTCGGTCCGACGTCGGAGAGATACCCGGTCGTCGGTGTTGCGAGATCGAGAGCCGTGATCGTTCCGATCTGCCGAACCTCCGAGAAACGCGGGTCGTTGCGGAAACGTGCAAGCTTCTCGCTCTGCATGCTGGTCAAAGCGGCTATCCGCGCCTGCACGGGTTCTTGCCGCCAGATGTCGAGATTGGCCAATGCCGCGGCGCAGGCGATCGGGTTGGCGGTATAGGAGCTGGAGTGAAAGAATGTCCGGCTTCGATCCGTCGAGCGGTGCACGTCGAAGATCTCCGGTTTGCTGAGCGTCGCGGCTAGCGGAAGTGCGCCGCCCGTCAAGCCCTTGGACGTGCAGAGAATATCCGGAGTGATGTCGGCCTGCTCGCAGGCGAACAGGGTACCTGTGCGGCCCCAGCCGGTCATCACCTCGTCTGCGATCAGGAGAGCGCCGTAGCGGCGGGCGATTGCGGCGAACTCCGAAAGTACCGAAGGATGATAGAGTTTCATCCCCCCGGCACCGAGGATCAGGGGCTCGACGAGTACTGCTGCCACGTTGCCACCGCGACAGAGCTGCTCCAGTGCGTCGAGTGTCCGTTGCTCCTGACCGGGTGCGGGAAAGGGGAGCCGACCGACATCGAACAGCAGGGGCTGGTAGGGGGCGTTGAACACGCCGCGCTCACCGACCGACATCGCACCGACAGTATCGCCGTGGTAGCTATGCTCCATGACGACAATCTTGGTCTTCCGCTCGTCGCGGTGATGGAAATAACCGAGCGCCATCTTTATGGCGACCTCCACCGCGGTGGAGCCACTGTCGGAGTAGAAGACGTGGGTAAGACCGGGCGGTGCAAGTTCGATCAGGCCGGACGCGAGCGCTTCCGCCGGTTCATGGCTGTACTCGGCGAAGATGATCTGGTCGAAGTTGTTCGTCGCCTCACAGATCGCAGCCATGATCGCCGCGTGGCGATGGCCATGGGTAATTACCCACCAGGAGGAGATCCCGTCGAAAATCCGCTGCCCGTCCTCGTCAATCAGGCTCGAACCTTCGGTCCGAACGATGCGTTTGAAGGGCTGCTCCAGACCGTGTTGCGTGAAGGGATGCCAGACAGGCGACGACGATTGGGCGGCATTCATGGCCTGCTCTCCGGCTGGAAAACTGAAAGGTCGAAGTCGTCGTGAAAGGCGCGTGCGAGCGTCAACGGGTTCAGATCGGTAAGGAACGGCAGGCGTCCGAGCTGACGAACCTCTCCGAGGCGCACGATCGAGGCTTCGACGCATTCTTCCGGGTCGCCGACGAAGACGACCCCGAGAACCGGGACTTGCCGCGACCGCAGTGCTTCGATCGACAACAGCGTGTGATTGATCGTCCCGAGACGTGTTCTGGCGCACAGGATGATCGGATGCCCCCATCGCGCGAAGACGTCGATGAAAAGCCGATCTGGACTCAGCGGAACCATCAGGCCACCGGCGCCCTCGATTACCAGCGGTCCGTCGACCGCCGGAGGATCGAGCGCGTCCGGATCGATGCTGACACCATCGGCTTCGGCCGCGATGTGCGGCGAAGCCGGCGTGCGAAGCCGCCAGAGTTCCGGCAGGACGCGGCCGTCCGCGACCCCGCCGAGGCGGGCGACGGTTTCGCTATCGGTTTCGTCCTCTAGGCCGGACTGGATGGGCTTCCAGTAGAAGCCGTCCAGTGCGGCCGTCAACGCGGCCGCGAAAACCGTCTTGCCCACGCCGGTATCGGTCCCGGTAACGACGTAGCGCGCACTCACGACGATATCTCCATGCGCGCGACGGCGAGATGGTTGAACAGGGAGCGGACGTCTTCCTCTTCGACATTGCAGGTTATCGAGATGCGCAGTCGCGCCGTTCCGGCCGGAACTGTCGGCGGTCGGATGGCCCGCACATCGAAACCATTTCGCCTCAACCGGTCTGCGAGTCTGATGGCCCGTCCGTTCGAGCCGACGACGACCGGCTGGATCTGCGACCCGCTCGATGTGCCGAGGAGATCGGTGCTCAATCTGTTGGCGAGGTGAACGAGGTGATGGAGGCGCCGCCGTCGCTCTGGTTCATCGCGGAGTATCCTCAGGACCTCGCGGAGAGACGCTGCCTGAAGCGGCGAGGGAGCGGTCGAGTAGATGAAAGGCTTGGCGTGGTTGACGAGATAGTCGAGCAAAACGGCGCTTCCCGCGACGAATGCGCCCGACATGCCGAAGGCCTTGCCGCAGGTATGGAGGACGAGGACATTCTCCCGGCCTTCGATGTCGGCGGCGAGGCCACGACCGTCCGGCCCCCAGACACCGCTCGCATGGGCCTCATCGACGAAGAGAAATCCGTCGTGACGATCTGCGACCGCCATCAGGTCCTGAAGTGGCGCACGGTCGCCATCCATCGAATAGAGGCTTTCGACCGCGATCCAGGGCGTTCCGAGGCCGCCATTCTGGCGCCAGTGCCGTATCGCCTCCTCGCAGGCCTCGACATCGTTGTGCCGAACCGCCACGGCTTCCGCCCGTCCGGCCTTGATCCCCGCATGCGCGCTCGCATGAATGAGGGCATCGTGCAGCACGAGATCGCCGCGCAGCGGCAGGGTCGACAGGACAGCGAGATTGGCGGCATAACCGTTCCCGAAATAGAGCGCTCGTTCGCTGCCGAAAAAGGCCGCCGCCTCGGTCTCCAGTGCCTCGTGTTCCTCGTGATTTCCGCGCAGCAGCCGTGATCCGCCTGCACCGAGGGGTACGCCGCGCTCCAGCGCTGACGTTGCTGCGACCGCCAGCCTTGAGCAGGAGGCGAGGCCGAGATAGTCGTTGGACGAGAAGTCGACGCCGGTTCTGGCCGATAGCTGCCGGCCACGGTCCTTCTGCGCCAGGTGCTGCAATCTGGCATCGTATCGGGCCAGTTGAGCGAGCATCAGCTGTTGTCCTCCGCGGTGAGGCCCAGCCGGCGGAAGAGGCTTCGGTCCTTGTCCTCCCCCGGATTGGCCGCCGTCAGCAGCGTATCCCCGACGAAGATGGAATTCGCGCCGGCGAAGAAGCAGAGGGCCTGCAGCTCATCCGACATGGCGCTGCGTCCGGCCGAGAGGCGCACGTAGGAGCGCGGCATCAGCAGCCGAGCAAGGGCGATGATGCGGACGAAGGCGATCGGGTCGACCGGCGCCGCATCCGCCATTTTGGTGCCGGGAACGGGGATAAGCATGTTGATCGGCACGCTCTCCGGCGGAGACGGCAGGTTCGCGAGCGTGACGAGCATGTCGATGCGGTTGTCCTCGCTTTCGCCCAGTCCCATGATGCCGCCGCTGCAAACCTTGATGCCGGCCTCCCGCACGTGGGCAAGCGTTTCCAGTCGTTCTCCAAATCGGCGGGTCGTGATGACTTCGGGGTAGAAGCGTTCGGAAGTGTCGACATTGTGGTTATAGTAGTCCAGTCCCGCTTCGGCGAAGGTCTGAGCTTGCGCGGGAGACAGCATCCCCAGCGTCATGCAGGTTTCGAGGCCGAGTGCCTTGACGCCCTTCACCATGTCGACGATTGCTGCCTCGTCTCGGGTCTTGGGGCTGCGCCAGGCGGCCCCCATGCAATAGCGAGTCGCTCCCGCATCCTTCGCCTTCTGCGCCTCGACGAGCACTTGCTCGCTCGAGAGCAGCTTCGAGGCCTTCAGGCCGGCCTCGTGATGCGACGACTGACTGCAATAGCCACAGTCTTCCGGACAGCCGCCTGTCTTGATGTTGATGAGCTTGCTGAATTGCACTTGGTTGGGGTGGAAATTCTCGCGATGAACGGTATGGGCCTGGAAAAGCAGATCGTTGAAGGGTTGCAGGTAGAGGGTTCTGGCATCCTCGAACGCCCAGGCCGGACTTGCGTCGTCGGTGGTCGTTGTCTGTTGCCGGTTCAGGTCGTGCATGGCCGCATCTCCGCGTTTTTCCCAACGTCGAGGCTTGGCAAATAATAGATTATCTATTAAATCTCCTCGTAATGTTAGGCTGTCTATAAACACCCGGATGGTCAACGAGAATTATTATAGATTATCTATGAAAAGGTCATGGCAGAGACGGTCGCGGAGCGCATTGCAAGAGTGTTGGGCGAGCGGATCGTCGCGGGGGAACTGCTCCCGGGCGCGCCACTTCGTCAGGACAGAATTGCCGAGGAGTTCGAGGCGAGCCACGTGCCAGCGAGGGAGGCGTTTCAGCTTCTGAGGTCGCGTGGGTTGGTCGTCACCGAGCCGCGCCGCGGGGTGCGGGTCGCGCCCTTGGACCCCGCGACGATCCTGGAAACCGTCGAGATCAGGGCGGCATTGGAAAGTCTTGCACTCACCTTCGCCGCTCCCCGCATGAACGCGGCCTCTTTCGAGCGGATCGAGAATGCGCTGATCGCAGCCGATCAGGCACAGACCATGGTCGAGTGGGAACAAGCCAATCGCGTATTCCACCGCGAGCTCGTCATTCCGTGCCGGATGCCGAAGCTCCTTTCTATGCTCGACGATCTTCAGCTTGCCAATTCACGGATCATCTTCTCGTCGACCCGCTCCGCCGGCTGGCAGCCGGGTTCGAGCCTTGCGCACCGCCAGATCGTCAATGCCCTGAAAAAGAAGGAATTCGACCGTGCGGCGACCATGCTGCGCAATCACATCCGCGGGCTCGAACGCGCGACGTGAGGTGTTGCACGACAGCTCTGAGAATCGGCCGGAAGCGTTGAGCGACTAACGGCCAGCGCCGTCGACAGCCTTCTTCGCTCTCTCTGCAGCGGCCTCCGCATCTATGATCGCCTGTACCGCTTCCTCTCGCCCGGCCGCCGCATGGCTTCGGGCCAACTGGGCGAGATCCGCGGCCATCTGCGCGGTGAACTCCGCCGCTTCACGATATTTTGCGGCGGTCTCGCGTTCTCCCTTTGCCTCGGCCTCCTGGCCTTCGCGGACCAGTTTTTCCGTTTCGACAGCTTGCTGGTTAGCAGTCGCCGCAAGACTCATGGCGAGAAAAGCCTCATGCAGGCCGGCAAGCGTCGCTGTGTGAGCCGTATTCATGAACGTGGTATCCCAGTTCAGCGCTGCGACCAGTTCGCCGCAGTGAACTTTTGCGAATGCGGTCAGTTGTGTGCCGTATTGCTGCATTATCTCCAGATTGGCCTCGGAGGTGCGTGCCGCCCTTCCCAGTTCCACGCCATAGCTGACACCGAGCCTGAAGCCCTCCTTGAGGCCCTCGCC
Source organism: Rhizobium sp. (assembly GCA_035299345.1). Lineage (GTDB taxonomy): Bacteria > Pseudomonadota > Alphaproteobacteria > Rhizobiales > Rhizobiaceae > Allorhizobium. Next base: position 761 of record DATGWU010000151.1, on the reverse strand, counting down.
GTAGCCGAGACGTTCGTCGGCTGACGTAAGCTCTTCCGGCGTGGGAACCACCCGGAGGACGATCGAGGGATCTTTAACGGCGCTCAGGGACAAATCGTGGTAACCATCGACCACGCCGCGCAGCCATCCGGGGTAGGATCCCTCGCACGCTCCCCTGTGGAACTGCGGACTGTCCCGATCGGCTAAGGCGACAGCCGTCCCCACGATGCTCGCGCAGAGAAGGACAATTGCCGCACGAGAAGCGGCCCCTATGCCGCGAATGATTGTCGCCGTTCGCTCGATCTGCCGTGTCATGCCGGCTGCCCTCGCCCGATGTTCAGCTACGCGGAGAGTAGCTGAACTTTACACGCGGACATTGCGAGCTGTGTTGACCTGCGTCAACTTTGGCGATCGAACGCGGACCTTCTCACGCAGGCGATGTGACGTGGTGAGCGGAACGCGTCTAGAGACACGGCAAAGTGCTGTCGCCTGAACCGAGCGACCTTTGCATCAAAACCGTATCGACCCATCGTCCGAACTTGAAACCGACGGAGTTCAAAGTCCCAACTGGCTGAAAACCCATACGGCGATGCAGCGCAATCGAGCCTGCGTTCCCACTATCGCCGATTACAGCCAGCATCTGCCGCCATGAACCAGCCTCAGCGCGCGAAATCAGGGCCTGCAGCAACGCCGAGCCGATCCCGCGTCCGCGGAGCTCATCGACGACGTAGACGGAATTCTCAATCGTGTGACGGTAAGCCGGGCGAGGCCGGTACGACGTC